>JBOGVI010000412.1:0-1518 GCA_050692695.1 Actinomycetota bacterium | reverse complement strand
ATGCTCGGCTCGGCCAAGATGCTCCGCGACACGGGGAAACACCCCGTGGAGCTCCGCGAGATGGTGACCTCGCCCGGCGGCACCACCATCGCTGCCATCCGTCACCTCGAGGAGGCGGGCGTCCGTGCGGCCTTCCTCAACGCCATCGACGCGGCCCGGCACCGAAGCGCCGAGCTGGCCCAAGGCGGCGAGGAAGACGAGGCCCTAGGCCGGCCGTGAGCACGCGATAGGCGGGCACGTCGCCGGCCGGTGAGGAGGAGGCAGGTGGGGCGGGGGGACCGGGCCAAGATTCGCTGGGCGCACGACCGGGAGCGAAAGAAGAAGGATCGCGAGAAGCGGAAGGGCGCCGGGCGCTCCGCCGAGCGAAAGGGAAAGAAGAAGTAGGCGTGCAGTCAGACGGGGTGGGCGATCCGGGTCCGGAGGACCCCGATCGCCTCGGCCTCGAGTTCGACCTCGGCGCCAGGCCAGATCCGGTGCTCCACCCCGGCGACGGCGAACGGGCTCGCCGCGAAGGCCTCGCCGGCCACCAGCTCCTCCAGCCGGGAGGCTCTGGCCACCTCCTCAAGCAGGTCTCGGGCCGCTCCGTTCAGGTTCCCCTTCGCCCACTCCTCGCCGTCCACCCGCACCGTGACGAATACGGTCTGGGGGTCGAGCTCGTCTGGGGTGGTGATACACGGGCCGATGGCCACGGGAAGCCCCTCCGGCCTCGGCGTGGGATCCCCGCTCGCGTCGCGCAGGGTCCAGTCGCTCACCAGGGTGTAGCCGAACACCGCGCCGGCGGCCTCCTCCGCCCCGAGGTTTCGGGCCGGACGCCGGAGGACCGCGACCACCTTCGGCTGGTAGTCCAGCCACCCGCCCCCCTCCGGCCACGCGACCTCGTCGTCCGGGCCGGCAACCGTCCGGACGCCCTCCACGGCGCCCCGGCTGCGGAGGGATGTGGGGAGGAGGGGCGCCACCAGCCGCGCGCCGGCGGCGACGAAGGCGGATGCCTCGTCTCGTTCGAGGGCGGCCCGGGCGGCATCGAACACGGTGCCCCCGTTGCTCGCAACCAGGGCCTCCATGGTGGTGGGGAAGGCCGGATGCCCGACCAGGTCGGGCAGGTCGACCACCTCACCCTCAAGGAGCGCTCCCAGCCGCCGGTGCCCCCTCCGGTCGAAGGTCACGAGCCTCAAAGGGAGGCCGATGATACGACTCCCGGCGAGCCGTTTCTCGACATCCGCTGGTCACTTCGCGGCCGGCGCGGACTTGGGTGGATCAAGCGCCGCGGCTACCATAGGGCCACCTTCGAGACGTCTCGGACGAGGAGGCGATTTCCATGGCAGAGCAGGCGTTTCGCATCACCTACGCCACGATGTCGGCCGACAACGAGGAGCTCCACAAGGCCTACGACCGGGGGATCGAGGTCGCCAGGTCCTGGCTCGGCCAGCGGCATCCCTTCTCCGTGAACGGCGAGCCCCGCGAGGGCAGCGGCCACAAGGCCGAGGTCTCGCCCATCGACAAGGACGTCGTGATCGGTGA
>JBOGVI010000411.1:0-16433 GCA_050692695.1 Actinomycetota bacterium | reverse complement strand
GGATTACGCCGGCCGCGTTCACCGGGAAAACCGAAAGCGCCGTGAACGCGAGCACGAGCAGGATCACGCCCACGATCGCACCACCGCCGAAGCCCGGGTTTGCGAGCTCGTACAGGATCGCCAGAGTGCCGATCGAGATGAACAGGAACGCGAGGTTCGGGTCGGAAAGCCACTGCAGCACGCTCCGGGCGAGCCCAAGGTCGACCTCCACGAGCTCGGCTCCGGCAGTCCTGAGCGGCACTGTCTGGCCGGGACTGAGCTCGACGACCCGCCCGTCGAGGGCCTCCAGCAGCTCGGCGCGATCGAGCGCGATCAGGTCGACGACGCCGAGCTCGAGCGCCTCGTTCGCCGCGACCGAGCGGCCCTCGCGCACCGCGTCGATCGCGAACTCCACGTTGCGGCCGCGCTGCTCGGCGATCGATTCGGCGTAGGAGGCGGCGTCGTTGATCACCTTCTGCGCCAGGTCGCCGCCCTCAAGGTCGATCGGCGTCGCGGCGCCGATCGAGGTGCTCGGAGCCATCGCGGCGACGTGGGAGGCGAACGTGATGATCGCGCCGGCCGAGGCCGCGCGGGCCCCCTGGGGCGAGACGTGCACGATCACCGGCACGCGCGAGTTCAGGAACTCCCGGACGATGTCGCGCATCGACGTGTCGAGCCCGCCCGGCGTGTCGAGCTCGACCAGGAGCGCCTGGTGCCCTTCGCGCTCGACGAGACCGAGGGCGTCGCGGACGTGGTCCGCGATCACCGGCGTGATCACGCCGTCGACCTCCACGACGACGATGCTGCGGGGTCCCTGCGCGCGCGCGGCGGGCTCAGCGGTGAGAAGCAGGCCTGCGAGCAGCAGCAGCCACGCCGCCATTTGCCCGGAGTGGGCGCCGGTCGCGCGCCTCGACGGCCAGGTCATCGCCTACGTCGCCTCCTCTCGCTCGCCCACTCGCGGTCCTCATAGGATACTGGCGGGGCGTAGCCGGCTGGTGCGGCGAGATTCAACTCGCACCGAAGGACGAGCGGTGTAAGTTCGGTTCGAGTCGGCCCTCTGACTCGCACGCCAAGGCGACTCGCATCTGCATCCGCCGCTTCATGAGAAACGGCAACGTCGATCTTCTCATGGGAATTGGCAATGGTCTGGCCCGCGTCTACCCGCGACGGACCGGGAAACGAGGGGAAGTGACGGGGAGCATCGGGAACAAGAAGCACTGGTCAGACGCTGATTCGGGCCAACGCCGCAGGTCGTAGAGGCCGCTGGAACGAGCTCATAATCCGCCGGTCGGAGGTTCGAGTCCTCCCCGCCCCACCAAAAGCCCAGGTAGGAGGCCATTTCGTCCGGGACGAGCGGCATGCTGCTACCGGCGTGCTACCCAACACCCGAAGACCGGTTGGCTTGCCTGCCCGAGCGACCGCCGAGTCACCCCTGCATCCCGTCCCAATCCCATGACCGGAACTCCGCGAGAGTCGCCTCGCCCTTCCCGGAATTGCGGGCCAGAAGGCCGACCGTGGCCTTCCTCAAGGCCAACATGGCGGCCGTCGCCTTGGAGAGTCTGAGGTCACCCCGATGAGGGAAGACCATCCCGACGTCGATCCGCCCTCTGTCATGGCTCACTCTCGCCGGGCGAGCGGAGGTCGACGAGCGCAGGGCCTGACAGGTCGCGTGCACATCGGCTTCGGTACTTGTCGTGGACGAGGCGTCGGGGCAGCTCGTCTACCCCAGGGGCTGAATCCGAGCCGGCTTCGTTCAGAAGGGCAAAGCCTCGACCAGCTGTTGGAGGCGATTGAACTCGGAGCCCGTGTTGGACCTCCGGCTAGGCTGAGTGACGCCATCCATTCCCCTGGGTGCGTCGGCTCGATCTTCGGCTTGGGGGAAGCGGCGAGCAGATGTGTTCCCGTCATCCCGACCGCCGTGCTAGCCATGTGCTACCCAACGCCAACGCCCAAGGCGCGGCCTCGGGCCCGACCTCAAGCCGGGCCCGGGGCCGATGATTGGGCTAGACCATGTAGCTCTCGGCCGGCCAGAACTCGGGGGGCGGCGGGGGTGGTGCCCCGAGCGCCTCGAAGGCCGGGCGGAGCCGGTCCTCGATGAACCGCTTCGCGTGCTCCTGGGACTCGAACACCTCCACCACGCGCCACCCCCCGTTCGGGCTCGGGCCGGCCACGTGGAGGATCCCGCCAGCGGGCCCCTCGAGGCCCAGCCGCTGCTTCAGCTTCTCGTACAGCTCCTTGGAACCGTTCGGGTTGTCGATCTCCATGACGATGGCCATCTGCATCTCCTCCTCTCGGTCGGATCCGCTACTGCCGTCGGGCCTGCCGGTCGTCCTCGCGTCGCCGCGCCGGGCCCTCCAGGGCGGTCCGCAGGGCCACGAGGGTTTCCTCCGGTCGCTCGAACGCCGGATCGTCGGCTGCCTCCTCGATCACGTGGAGGGGCCACCCGTAGCGGGCGCTTGCCTCCTCAGCCACCTTCAGCCGGACCTGCCGGTCGTGCCGCCCCCAGATCAAGAATGTTGGGACCTCGATCCGGGCGAGGTCGGCCTCCGGGATCGCCGGCAGGGCGAGGTGTCGCATGAGCGAGCGGCTCGCCGCCCGCACGTTCTTCGCCTTGGCCCGGTCGAGGGCGTACGCGAACAGCGGGTCCCAGCGCTCACCCATCCGGCCGCGCAGCCCGTCCAGGTCGAACATGCACTGCTGGAGGAACCTCTGTCCCGACCGCTCCGTGGGCCGGGCTAGGAAGCGCCCCATCGCCAGCGCGAACCCTGCCGAGGGGCGGAACCTCGCGAGCCCGTAGGAGTCCATCAGGACGAGTCGCCGCACCTGTTCCGGCTTCGCGATCGCGAACCGCGCCGCGATCGAGCCGCCCATCAGGTGGCCCACCAGAGCCGGCGGCGAGCCACAGGTGCGCTCGATCAGCTCGTCCAGCCAGGTGAGGACGCGTCCCTTGTCGAGCCGGCCCCCGACCGGCACCGACGCGCCCTGTCCCGGCAGGTCGGGCACCACGACGTGGTGAGCCGCCGCCAGCCGGGGGATCACGGGCATCCACGTGGCGGCGAACTCACCCAGCCCGTGCAGGAGGACCACCGGGGGGCCGTCGCCTCCTTCCAGCACGGCGGTGGGGAAGCCCGCCACCTCTAGTCGTCGCTCGGGGATGGGGATCGCCATGAGCAGCCGCTCGCGCGCCTGCTCCCCGGCGGAAGTCTCGGTGCGCTGTTCCATGCTGCCTCCTTTCGCGTCGCCTCCCGGGACTTGCCGGGCCCGGCTTCATCACCGACGTTAGGAGGCGGAGGCGGATGGGGCATCGCCCGCGCGTACCAAACATGCAGGTCGAAGCAGGTGGTACGTTCGTGCCACGCCCTTCAGATCAGGTCGTGCTGGAACGCGTAGGCGGTGGCGGCGGCGCGGGTGGATGCGCCGACCTTGGAGAAGATGTTCTGGAGATGCCGCCGCACGGTGTGGTCCGAGATCACGAGCCGCTCCGCAATCTCCCGGTTCGAGAGTCCCTCCGCGACCAGACGGAGGACCTCGATCTCGCGGGCGGTGAGCGGTCCGTGGCCCTCGTCGCGGCCGCTCATCTCTGCCAGGAGGGCCTCCGCGCGCTCGGCGTCGAGCTCCGCGCCCAGCCCCCTGGCGACCTCGAGGGCCGCGCGAGCCTCGGCCGAGGCCTCCTCGACCCGCTGCAGGGCTGCCAGCGAGCGGGCGAGGTCGATCCGCGTCCGCATCTCTTCGAAGGGGGCTCCGGCCTCCCGGTAGCGGTCCGCCGCATCCTCGAGGAGCTCGCGCGCCGGATCGTGCCGGCCTCCCGCGGCGAGGACGGCGGCCTCCGCCGCGTCGGCGGCCGCGTGGAGGAGCGGGGTTCCGACGTCGTCGGCGAGGGAGCGGATCTCCGTCGCCGCTGTCTCGGCGCCGTCCCGATCGCCGAGCTCCGCGCGGGCCCGGACCAGGATCTCCAGGCCCGCGGCGCGCTCGGTGCGGTTCTCGGCCGGGACCCGGCGCAGGTAGCGCTCGGCCCGTTCGCCGGCCTCGGGGTGCTTCGCCCGCTCGAGGGCGACCGCGGCGAGACCGAGGAGCCCGCGAGGGTGGAACTCGACGGCGGCGAAGATCTCCTCCGCCTCGTCGAGGCGCCCCTGCCGCCGCCGAAGATCCCCGAGGCGCGTGAGCCCGTCGGCGGCGATGCCGGGGTGGTACCTGCGCATGTCGGCGATCGTCGGAACGACCTCCTCCTCTGCCTCCGACCAGCGTCCCTGGCAGGTGAGCACGGCGGCGTAGTGCGACCGGCAGAAGGAAAGGAGGAGTTGGAGGCCGGTCCGTCGGCAATACTCCTCGATCCGCAGGCACCACTGCCCCGCGCGGTCGAAGTCGCGGACCCGCTCGCAGGCCATCATCATGTAGCAGCACGTGAAGGCGATGGCGAGGGGGTCCTCCATCTCTCCGCCCGTCGCGGCCACCGTCGCCTCGTCCAGACGACGCATCCCGTCCTCCACGATCCCCTCGCTCACGAGAGCGAGCCCCTCAAGGGCGAGGGCCAGCATCTCGACGTCGGTGATGCCGAGCGTGCGGCCGATCTCGAGTGCCTCCTGTGCCAGCCGGCGGGCGGTCGCGCTGTCGCTGCGCAGGATCACGGCGAGGGCCCCCCCTGTAAGAGCCAGGAACGCGTGCTCCGGGGCTGGGTCCCGTCCGTCGAGGAGTCGGCGGGCCCGCTGGAGCCAGCCGTTCGCCACCGCCGGCTCGCCTCGGAACGCCACGTGGTCGAGCGCCAGTGAGGTCGCGACCCGCGCTGCCCCCGCGTCATCCCCTGCTTCGCGGTACCCCCGGTAGGCACGCTCTCGCGCATCCAGGACCATCTCGGCGTCGTTCTCCCACCAAGCTGCGGTGCCGAGGCCCTCGAGGGCGGCGGGGGTCGCCGAGGCGGCCGTGGCGCGCTCGAACGCGCTCCGGGCTTCAGGCCAGGCCCCTCGCCGAAGGGCGTCGGTGCCCTCCGCGAGCAGATCTTGGTGGTTGGAGCCGGGATCCATGGATCAGCCTCCATGGTAGAGAGGGCAATGGTCGTGGGGAAGGGCCGCGATGACCTTCCCTATCCTGCCGAAGGCGGTCCGTGAGTCATTGCCCCACGGCATGGGTCACGTGACTCGTCTCTCGAAATGGCTTCCGTGCGGCTGATCACGCTGCCGCGATTCGGGGGGAGCTACTCATGATGGGCCCACTTCCCCTGCACTCCCTTCCGCGACTCGGCGATTCTCGAGGGGGCGCCGAGGTGGAGCGGCATCCCTGCGAGGAGCGTCCGCGCGAACCCGATCCATTACATTCCTGGAGGTTGGGGACCTGGAACTCATCGATCCTGTAGCTGACATGCCATGTGAGGCTGCCCTCGTGCAGTCGCCACCCGCTTGAGAACCGAGGCCGATGGGTCAGGGGAAGGAGAGGCTCGTAGTGCCCACACCCTTGGGGCCGGTGCTACCCGCCGTGCTACCGAACGGGAACGCACAGGACAACACAGAACAACACGAACGGGCCGAGGAGAGCCTCCTGACCTGGACTGGAGACCACCAGACGGCACCAGATGGACGGGGCAACACAGGGGCCGTAAGACTCATAATCCGCCGGTCGGAGGTTCGAGTCCTCCCCGCCCCACTGTTTGCGCACGTCAGAGGCCGTTTCCGTCCGGACGCTCCGGCCGCGGCTAGCCCCGTGCTACCCAACGTTCGGCGACCTGGCTGACTGGCTTGGCTCCCCCGGACCGAAATCACCGGACCGGGCGGAAGAACTTCGCGGGGGTAGCAGCCGCCTCCGCTTTCACCCAGCTGACGTGATCCGCGGTCCGACAGGCCGCCGAGTAGCATGCTCGCGTGACTGAATCACTTGGCTCTGGCGGTGCGCGACCAGCAGCGGTCCATCGAGTTCTTTGCGGCTTAGTTCGGCTTCGATCCATCGACCGCCCATCGGTCCCCGGACGGGGTCATCATCATTCGAGACGCCGAGGGATTCGCCTTGGCCCTCGGCGAAGCAGAAGTGCCCGAATTCACCCCCGGCTTCCCCGCACTTCGGATAGACGTGGACTCTCCCCAGGAGGTGCGGGCACTTCGGGCCCGCCTGGCGGCCGACGGCATCGAGCTCGTCGAGGACGAGGACACCGAAACCTACGTCGGCTTCAAGTGCCTGGATCCGGACAGATACGTGATCGAAGTGTCCTGGGAGACCGGGGTGTAGACCCTGTGCTACCCAACGCTCGGAGATGGTCGTTTTGTTTGCTCCGACGGCATCCTCCGGTTGGCTCCTTCGCTGTTCTCATCTTGGTGGTTGGAGAGCCAACTCACCTGTCGTCTCAGCCGACCGCCTGGGCTTCCGACTGAAGGAGCTTCTTCAGTCTGGCCAGATCCGCCTTGAAGCCGCGGCGGACGAGCCTTGCCACCAGCGGGTTGGCCACCCTGCCGAACAGCCCATCCACGAACTTCTCCGTCTCCGCCACGACCGCCACGCGAGTGCCGCCGCCTGCCGGCTCGGTGATGCAGGCCGTGCTGAGCTCGACCGGCCCTTCCACCGTCCGGTGCGCGATTCGCTTGCCAGGCTCGTACTCGGTCACCTTGTCGATGTACTCCGACCGCCGTCCCAGGTTCCTCATGACCATCCGGCCCCGGCGACCGATGCCGAGCGGCGCGTTCGGGTCCAGCCAATCCGACTCCACCACCGAGGCCATCCATACTGAGTCGTTCGAACGGCGGGCCAGGAACTCGAACACCTCCTCCGGCGAGCGATCGATGATGATGCTCTCCTCAATCCTCATGAGACCCCCTCCCTGGGCGAGCCCGTCACGACCAGAACTCGTCGTTCTCGTACTGGCTGTCGGTGAAGAACCAGGCCTCGGTAGCCTTGCCGTCGCGGAAGTGGTAGACGGCGGCGACCCTCGCTTCCAGCGTCTTCCCGCCGCGCTCCGCCCGGTTGATCTGGAGGGCGATGGCGTGCTCGTTGGTCGCCGCCACGTCGTGGAGCTCGATCCGCAGCGTACCGGTCGAGAGCTCCTGGCCCTTGGCGAAGAACCCGAAGCCCGCGTCCCGGCCTCGGTACTCTCCCGAGATGAGACCCCGTCCCGGAACGTGGAACACGATGTCGTCGGCGAAGATTTCCTTCACCGTCCCAAGGTCGCCCTGCGCAAACGCCTCGTAGCCCTTTCGGAGCAGCTCTTCGTTCACATGTGCCATGGTCTCTCCTCCTCCTCCTTGGAATCGGACGCCTGGAGTCTGGGCCCGCAGCCGGGCGTCGGCATCGGGTGATTACCCTATTTGCGGTCGTCTTCTGCGGTGGGTCGGTGACGCTCAGGGAGGGCGCTCGCAGAGCAGCCGCGAGAGCCTTCTACGCAGGGTCCTGGACGAGACCGTGCTGCAAGGCGAAGAGGGTCGCCCCCACGCGCGTGGAGACGCCGATCTTGTCGTAGATGTGCTGCACGTGGTGGCCCAGGTCTTCGGCGAGATGAAGAGGGCTTCCGCCATCTGCCGGTTCGATTGCCCGCGCGCCATGAGACGAAGCACATCCAGCTCACGGTCGCTGAGCCCGGCGGGCAGCTCAGGCATCTTCCGGGGCGTCGGGTGGCCGGCGGCCACGAGCAGAGCCTTCACGACTTCGGGATCCAACTGGCCCGCGTGAGCCTGGTGGCGGACGATCTCGGCCGCGGCTTCGGGGCGGAGCGCCCGCCGATGCGGCCGCTGCTCGATCTTGGTCCTGTAGAGGTCCACCGCGGCGAGGATCCGCGCAGCAATCGGGAGGAACGAGGCCGGCACGCCGCGGTAGCCGGAGCCATCGAGCCGCTCATGGTGGAGACCGGCCAGCGTCCCAAGATGACCGAGGGTGCCGGAGCGAGCGAGGACCAGTTCAGTCAGCGACGGGTGGGTCTGCGCCCGCTCCCGCTCCTCCTTCGTCCAGGAGGTCACCTTGTTCCACACCGCCACGGGCACGCCGGTTCGCCCGAGGTCGTGGAGGAGGCCGGCGCGACGGACGGCTACGGCCTCGCCCTCCGAGAGGCCGAGTCCCCTCGCGGTTTCCTCCGCCAGCCTGGCGACGGCAGGGGAATGCCCGAGGGTGTAGGGCGATCTGGAGTCCACGAAGCTCGCCACCGCTGCGGCAACCTCGTCGATTTCATCCGGGGCTAGCCACCGTAGGGGGGAGGGCTCGGCCGAGAGAACGGCATCCCACGCCGGCTCCGACTCCAACCTCGTCAACAGCGACCGCGCCACATCGCAAAACCTGTCCACGACTTTGGGGTCGTAGTGCTTCCCGGTTCGATCTTGCGCGACGGCGACTGCTGCCTCAAGGCCACCGATCCGGTTGAAGATCTCGACGTCGTGCGCGACGTGGAAGATCCGCGCCGCGAGGTGGATGTCCTCCCCCTTCAGTCGCTGGGGGCCTCCCCCTCCGTCCCAGCGTTCGTGGCACTGTGCGAGCGCCTGCTTGATGGTCGGCCCAAGGTCGATCATGTCCCCGACCCGAAGCGCGACGTCGCGACAGACCGCTCGAAACTCGGTGGTGCCTGAGAGTGCCCCTGACACGATCTTCTTGAGGCGAGCAAGCGGTGGCTCACCGGCGCCGAAGTTCTTCAGCCCGAACGCGGCGAGCTCCAGCGGGCGGCTCGGATCGACCGTGACCACCCGTGCGGAGAGGGCGACGTCGTCCGTGCCGAACCGGGCGAAGACCGTTCCCTCGATGGCACAGCCCACAGTGCCGAGGAGCGCGACGTAGTAGACATCGCTCAGATCAGACGGGGGCAGCCCCAGTTCCTCTCCCAGCCATACTGCTAGGAGGCTCCGGCGGAGTGCGTGCTCCAAGGGCTGTCCCGTGGCCAGGTCTGTGGCCAGCGATAGGGAGGCCACCACCTCCGCCAGGCGCACCTTCTGCATCGGAGCCCCACCCGCCAATTTCTCTTCATCATGGAGCATCGCTTGATGACCCGCTAGCGAAGCCCTCCTCCGGAGTTAGAGCTCGTCCAAGCCCCGCTCGCTTGGAGGGCTCCCTCAGCTGGGACTTGCTCGCGGCGTGCTACCCGCCGTGCTACCGAGCGGGAACGCACAGGACAACACAGGACGACACGAACGGCCCCACGAGAGCCTCCCGACCTGGACCAGAGCGCACGGGATGGCTCTAGATGGACAGGGCAGCACGGAGGCCGTAAGACTCATATTCCGTCGGTCGGAGGTTCAAGTCCTCCCCGCCCCACTGTTTGCCCAGGTCAGGGGCTATGTTCTTCCAGATGCCCAGCCCGTTGCTACCCTCGTGCTACCCAACATTCGAAGATCGGTCGAAGATCGGTTGGCTCGCCTGCCTCGATCTACGGCCGATGCACCACCGCATCGTCCCAATCCCTTGACCGGAGCTCCGCCACGCTGCTCCTCGCCGCGTCGAGGGCCAGATCCCACAGCGGCCCTCCCTCGCGTTTGCGACAGGCAAGCACCGCGCCAGTTGTTCCGCTGGCTCGCGTGAGGAGACAGACCTAGAGGCTAGGCTCCAGTCCCGCGCAGAGTGCGGAGAATGGCATCGAGCACAGGATCATCCTGGGCCGTGTGCGCCCCGTAATGGTCGAGCCCTTCGAGCGAAATGAACTCTGCATTCGAGATCTCGCTCGCCGCCCGTCGCGCTTGATCCAGGAAGTCCGCGTCTCCCGCCCCGATAAAGATCAAGCATCGGACCTGCCACGCCGAGAGGTCTCTGGAGATCGGGCCTTCAGCCAGAGCTGCCTTCCACGCAGCCTGGAGCGCCGCCGGGTCGTTGCCGAGCCAACGTGCCCGGCGCGGGTCCGGGAACCGGACGCCCCATAACCCCTCAAGCGCGCGGACGAGGCCCTCCATGCCTTCGCTTCTCGACGCAACCAGTCCTTCGGTGACGACGCGGGTGATCGGGCTGTCGGGCCAGACATACGGCTGCTGGCCGCCGATCACGAGAGACAGCACGCGTTCGGGGGCATGCTCGCCGATGCCGAAGCAGAGTCTCCCGCCCCATGACGTGCCGATGAAGTGCGCTCGCTCGATCCCCACCCCATCAAGGACGGCTACCGGGTCGGCGGCCCGGAATGGCATCGCGTAGGCCTCCGGGTCGTGCGGCTTGTCGCTTCGCCCGAGACCGCGGTGGTCGACGTAGATCAGTCGGAACTCGTCGGCAGGAAGCGCCCGGGCGATCCTCGATTCCCGCACCTCGTCGATCGGATCCAGAAACCCTCCATGGAGGACGACCGCGGCTCCCTCCCCACCATCGTCCTCGAAGCAGACCCGAGTTCCGTCCAGCGGGTTCGTGGCGTACGGCATGAGCACGCTCCTACTCAGGACGCTGCGAGGAGGACTCGAGGGTTGCCTTCACGCGCGATAACCTCTCGTCCCAGACGCGCTGTCCGATGCGCTGGAGGGGACGCGCGAGCAGCTTGAACGGTCCCCTTGGCTCGCCTCCGCCCCAGACGGTGACCCGTGTTCCCCCTCCGCAGGCTCGAAGCTGACCCTCATGTGTGGAGAGAGGGGGCCGAGCTCCGCATCGAACTCGAACTCCCGGTTGGGCTCGACCCGCGTGTACACCATCGTGGACTCCGGGCGCCTTCCCAGGAAACGAGCCATGGCCGGCGGGCGTTGACGCAGGCGGAACCTGGTCCCCACTCCGACGGGACCCTCAGGCGTCTTGACCACGGATTCGACGCTCGGGTCGGACTTCGTCGCCTTCTCAAGATCGAGGAGGAATGGAAACACCTCCTCCACGGGGCGAGCGATGAGCACCGAAGACTCGATCTTGACACCCATTTGTACCCTCCCTCGTCCAGCTACGTACCGGGCACATTGTGCCTCATGGGCTGATCGCCAGGGCAGAACGTGGCGGTGGCTCCGACTCCCTGCCTGGCCCCCGTGTTGGCTGCGACTTGCGTGCTCCTGCTACCCGCCGTGCTACCGAACGGGAACGCACAGGACAACACGGAACAACACGAACCGCCGCAGGGCAGCCCTCTGACCTGGACTGGACGGCACGAGGCAGCACTAGATGGACGGGGCAGCACAGACGCCGTAAGACTCATAATCCGCCGGTCGGAGGTTCGAGTCCTCCCCGCCCACTGTTTCTGCTGGTCAGGGACGTCTTCCGTCCGGCCCTCCGGCCTGCTGCTACCCCCGTGCTACGCAACGCTCGATGCCCTGCCGAACGCGGCACTTGTGCCATCTCGATCGCCCCCCCTTTTCCGGCTGGACCCCACCCATCAATACCCTCCGGCCCGCCACCCGAGCACGTCCTCTAGGCGCCAGTGTTCGAGGCTTCGTTCAGAGGGGGCAAAGCCTGGACAGCTCTTGGAGCGATCGAACCTGTGGCCCGCGGTGGGACATCCGGGCTCGACTGAGTGAGGTCACGCGACCCGACGCAGAAGCATTGGGCTTGGGGATCGCTCCCCAACACTGATAGCGCGTTGGCACGGTCAGCGCCATCGTTGGCGCTCGCGGCCGCCATGGCGTCGGGGCACTTTCGGGCTTATCGTGAGCCGATGGCTGTGGCCGACCGAGAAGGGCGAGCCCGTGGCTCGTTCGAGCGTCGGATGTGGGGTGACGCGTTCGCCGATCTGTCGGCGGCTCATCGCGAGGGGCAATTGGACCCCGAGGATCTCGAGCGCCTCGCGGTTGCCGCATACATGGTCGGAAGAGACGACGCGTGTGAAGAGGCCTGGATCGCGGCCCATCATGCGTGGTTGCGTCGCGGCGAAGCGGAGCGCGCCGCACGCTGTGCGTTTTGGCAGGCCCTCGGCCTCCTCTTTCGTGGCGACCTGGCTCCGGCGATGGGCTGGGTCGCCCGCGGTGGCCGGCTCTTGGAGAAGAGCCGTCGCGACTGCGTCGAGCACGCCTGGCTGCGGATGCTCACCGCGTTGCCGCGCCTGTTCGAGGCGATGCATACGTGTATTCGAGTTTCGTCGAGGCGGGGGAGATCGCCGAGCGCTTCGCCGATGCCGACGCGACGATGTTCGCGCGGCTCGGCTGCGGGTACTCGCTGATCCTCCAGGGACGAGTCGCCCAGGGCATGGCGCTGCTGGACGAGGTCATGGTCTCCGTCACGGCAGACGAGGTGGCGCCGATGCTGGCCGGGATCGCCTACTGCCAGGTGATCGACCTGTGCCAAGCGGCATTCGATCTCCGTCGCGCGAGGGAGTGGACGGAGGCGCTCACTCGCTGGTGCGATTCACAGCCCGACATCGTTCCGTTCCGAGGCAACTGTCTCGTGCATCGGTGCGAGATCTTCCAGTTGCAAGGCGCGTGGACGGACGCCCTCGATGCCGCCCGCCGAGCATGCGAGTGGCTCGCGGGCCCACCGCCGTGGGATGTGCTCGGATCGGCCTACTACCAGCTTGCCGAGATCCAGCGGCTGCGGGGTGAGCTCGAGGAGGCACAGGAGTCCTACCGCCGAGCCAGCCTGGCGGGACGAGACCCCGAGCCCGGGATGTCCTTGCTCCACCTGGCGCAGGGGCGAGTCGACCTCGCTCTGCAGGCGATCCACCGCGCGCTCGAGGAGGCGACGGATCCGATCGCCAGGTCGCGGCTGCTGCCCGCCTGTGTCGAGGTTATGGTGGAGGCCGAGGACGTCGGGGCCGCTCGAACGGCAGCCGACGAGCTTGCGGGGATTGCCGCGCAGCTGGACGCCCCCTACCTGAACGCTCTCGCCGCTCACGCGTCTGGTGCCGTCCTGCTGGCGGAAGGCGATCCACGGGCGGCGCTGACCACGCTACGAATGGCGCATCACTCGTGGCGCGATCTCGACGCGCCGCATCAGGCGGCGCGCGTCCGGCTGCTGATCGCGATCGCCTGTCGCGAGCTCGGCGACGGTGCGAGCGCCGAGCTCGAGGTCGAGGCGGCCCGCGGCGTGCTCGAGGAGCTGGGCGCCGCCCCCGATCTCGAGCGCCTCGCTCGACTGGCCGGGTCGCCGCGGCCGGGAGGGCTGAGCCGGCGCGAGAGCGAAGTGCTCGCCCTCGTTGCCGCAGGCAAGACGAACCGGGCGATCGCGGCTGAGCTCTTCATCAGCGAGAAGACGGTCGCGCGGCACGTGAGCAACATCTTCACGAAGTTGGGGCTTTCGTCCCGGGCCGAGGCCACCGCCTACGCCTACAAGCACGGCTTCGCCAGATAGCCGCCAGTACCCAGAATTACCCACCTCCAGCATCTGGGAATTGGGTGTTTCGCCCGAAGTCGGAGCGGCGCGCCCCCTCTACGTTCGGGTGCGACATCCGACGACAAGGAGGAGAGGATGACCACGAGCCAGGACGAGGCAACCGGGACGGAACAGCACGCGGCGCCGCCCGACGCCTGGGACGCGATCGCCGAAGGCTACGACCGGTACGTGGCTCCACAGGAGGTGGATCTGGCGAACGAGGCGCTTTGCCTCGTCGGGCTCGAGCCGGGCGAGCGGTTCCTCGACGTCGCGGCCGGGACCGGCGGTCTCAGCCTACCGGCCGCACGCTTGGGGGCGCGGGTGCTCGCCACCGACTGGTCTCCCGCGATGATCGAGCGGTTCGAGGCGCGCGTCCGCGAGGAGGGCCTGTCGAACGCAAAGGGGCGCGTGATGGACTGTCACGCTCTCGACCTCCCGGACGACAGCTTCGACGTCACCGGGTCGCAGTTCGGGGTCATGCTCGTGCCCGACCAGCCGCGCGCGCTCCGCGAGATGGTTCGGGTGACGAAGCCCGGCGGACGCGTGCTCATGATCGCCTACGGCTTCCCGGTTGAGCTCGAATTCCTCCAGTTCTCCATCGGCGCGCTGAAGGCCGTCGCTCCCGGGTTCCCGGGCCTCCCCGACGACCCGCCGCCGCTCGAGTTCCAGTTGTCCGACCCGGAAGTCCTGCGCCGGCGGCTGACCGACGCCGGACTGAAGGACGTCCGCGTCGAGCGAACGGCCGAGCAGCCAACGTTCCGCTCGGGGCAGGAGATGTGGGACTGGGTGCTGTACGGGAACCCGATCTCAGGCATGTTGGTCGCGGATCTCAGTGAGGAACAACGAACGCGACTGCCCCAGGTCCTCGAGGGCATGCTCCGCGAGCGTGCCGGGGCGAACGGGCGAGCCGTTCTCACGAACGCGGTCAACATCGGCATCGGGACGAAGTGAAGCGCACGAAGTCGAGCGATCGAGCCACTCGGTATGCGTAGCGCACGCAGTCTGCATGCAGGAGATCGATCGACTCGGAATCGGGGGTGGATCTGGAGAGCGGTTACCTCCGTCGTGCCTTCTTCGTTGACGTAGGCATTGAATGCAATCAGTTGTGGCTCGTTCGCCTCGACGAACTCAACGAGCTCCGTCAGGGCCCGCCTGTAGTCGTCGAGCCTTCCCTCGCGGACCCTCGTTGTTGCGAGGAAGGCGATCGGCTGGGACATGGCCAACCCCCTTTCCGCCCGAACAGCGCGTTCGAGTTCGGCCTCGATCTCATTCTGGAAGGCCTCGAGAGGACTCACGGGCCTCGTCGATCTGCCGGCGACCGCTCGGCCCCGTGAGCGACGCGCCGGCAGCACCGCCGATCCCGCTTGCCCGACGGTGGTCCTCGGCCTGCTCAAGGTGGTACCCGAGCACCTCGTGGAGGTCCGGCGTCGAGTCAGGCGACGTGCGGCCGAGCCACTCCGCGAACAGCTCGTGCAGCGCGGCCCGATCCTCGCGGGCGATGCTCTGATACGCCGCCATCCGGATCAGGGCGTGACCGAACCGGAAGGTGATCGGGCCCGTGCGCTGGATGAAGCGCCTCTGCTCCATCGACTCGAGATGGCGCTCCAGGTACGGACGGGCATCGGGGGGAAGGAGCCCGGACACGGCATCCAATTCGAACTCGAGCCCGACGATCGACGCGCACCGGAGCAGGTCGCGCTCGCCCGGTCCCAGGCGGTCGAGCCGCTTCGTGAGGAGCCCCCCGAGCGAGGCGGGGACAGCCCCGACGGGCCCGTCGTCAAGCGCGAGGTGCAACTGTTCGGCAAACAGCGGGTTCCCGTCCGAGATCTCGACGATCTGGCGCAGGTCATCCGGCCCGATCGATCCAGCGCGGTGGACGACCAGGCTCTCGACGTCGGCGGTCGAGAGCGGCTCGAGCTCCACCACGTCGGTGGATTCCCACTCGGGGCGTCGCTCGACGAGGTCGGGACGGGCAAGGCACACGAGGAGGATCCGCCGGCTCGCCTCCCGCGCGAGGTAGTCCACGAGATCGAGGAACGTCGGCTCGGCCCAATGGAGGTCCTCGAGCACCACTATGAGGGCGCGATGGGAGGCGAGGGCCTCGAACAGGCGCCGGACCGCCGGGAAGAGGATCGTGACGCTGTCCGGTTCGGCTCGCAGTCCGATCGCCGTGGCGATCTCGGGCGAGACCTGCTGTCCGTCGTGGTCGTCAACCAGCAACCGATGAAGCCCGCGCCATCCGAGGAAGCCTGCCGCCTCGATCACCGCGTCCCGCACCGGGAGGAAGGCCACGCCCTCACCGGGCGCCGGACAACGTTCGGTGATGGCAGATGCGTCCGCGCCGATCGATGACACGAGCTCTCTCGCCAGACGCGACTTCCCGATTCCGGCCTCACCCAGCACCGTCAGTCGCCAGACGGTGCCAGAGCGGACCACGCGCCGAAACGCGGAGCGCAGTTGGGACAGCTCGCGCTGGCGGCCGAACATCGGTGCGTCGAGCGCGCGGGGGATGGCCGGAGCGCGAGCGACGATCTCCAGGATCTGCCAGCCCGTGGTCCCTACCGGAGCGCCGTCGAGGGGTTTCATGATCACCGCCCCCCGGAGCAGCCGCTGCGCTGCCGGCCCGACGACGACGTCGCCGTCCGGCGCTACCTGCTGCAACCCAGCCGCCGCCCTCACCACCTGCCCCGCAACGGCATCGCGGAGCGCGGCCCCGGGCCCCGCGACCACGATGTCGCCCGCTTCGATGCCCGCCCGCGACCGGTAGAGGACGCCCTCGATCCCTGGCGGGCGGTCGTTCAACGCCAGAACCGCCGCCTGTGCGTCGGCAACGGCGCGCACCGCTCTGAGCGCGTCGTCCTCGTTCGCCGTCGGGACGCCGAAGAACGCGATCAGGGTGTCCGCGAGCTCGCGCTCGACGCGCCCGCCGTGCCGCTCGATCACCTCGGCGGCGACCCGCGCGCAGTGGGCGCCGAGGCGCGCGACGGCCTCGGCATCCGCGTCCGGGTTCGTACTGGGGATGACGTCGAGGACCGCGACCGTCACGGTCCTTCGCTCCCGGGGAAGCCAGGACCCCGCCGAGCGGGGGGGCCCGGTCCCGGCGCGGTCTGTGGACCGCAACTCGAGCGCGGGGTCCTGCCTCAGGATCGCCGTCTCCAGCTCACGCAGGGCGGGGCCGGGCTCGAGGCCCAGCTCCTCGACCAGCCGCGAACGGGCGTCGGAGTGCGCCTGGAGGGCGTCCGCTTGACGTCCCGAGCGGTAGAGCGCAAGCATTAGCAAGCCGCGCAGCCGCTCACGGAACGGATGGGCCCTGA
>JBOGVI010000410.1:0-1795 GCA_050692695.1 Actinomycetota bacterium | reverse complement strand
GTTCCCGGTCGGCGGCGTCGACCCCCGGCCCCTGGTCCATCACCCGAACCTCGATCCGGCGGGGTCCAGCCCCCACCCGGACCTCCACGGGAGAGCCGGGTGGCGAGAACTCCAGGGCGTTGTCGATCAGCTCGCCAAGGACCCGCCGTCCCACCACCGGGGACAGGCTGGCCACCGGCAGCGGATCGATCCCGACCACGCCCACCCGCTCCCGCTCCGATGCGCACTCTCGGGCCAGGGCCGCCACGTCGACCTGCTCGGCCAGCCCCGCCTCGGTCGCGATCTCGAACCGCTCCACCAGGCCGGCCAGGTCCTGGGCGCGGTGGACGATCCGCTCCAGGAGCTCTCGCTGTTGCTCGGGCGTTGGGTTGGACTTGGCCAGGGTCTGGGCCATGCCGAGTATGACCGTCACCGGTGTGCGAAGCTCGTGGGAGAGCCGGGCCACCAGCTCGTGCCGCCGGGTCGCCCGCTCGACCAACGCCGCGTGAGCCTCCTCCAGCTCCTGGGCCCGGCGTCGCTCGCGTTCCATGGCTTCCGTGAGCTCCTCGATGACGCTCGGGGTCACCTCGGGGGACAGGAGGCCGCCCCCTAGCGCCGCCTGGAGGACGGCGTTCAAGATGTCGTCGCCGTCGGAGTCTTTCAGCACGTAGCCGGAGGCCCCGGCCACCAGCATCTCCCGAACCACGTCCTGGTCCTCGTGGCCCGAGAGGGCCACGACGCCGATCGATGGATGGAGCGCCTTCAGGCGCCGGGTCGTCTCGATCCCGTCCATCTCGGGCATGCGAACGTCCATCAAGACGACGTCGGGATCTGCCACAGGGATGAGGTCCAGGGCCTCCGGTCCGGACCGGGCCTCGCCCACCACGTCAAGGTCTCCGGCGTCAAGGAGGGCGAGGAGCGATTCGCGGAACCCGGCGTTGTCGTCCACCACCACCACGCGGACCCGCCGGCCCTCCGGGGGTGCGGATCGGGTGAACGCCGAGCCAACGACCGGGCCGCGCTCCATGCGAAGAAGTGTCCGGAGCAGGGGGCCTTCGGTCTATCGGACGGGTTGGCGTTTCCTTTCGGCGCAGGTCCCCCACGCCCCTCAGGTTCTACCGAACTAGGCCGCCGGACCGATTCCGGTTCCCGGGAAATCGGCGGGGGGCTTGCTATCCTGGAGGAAGGTTTGCTCGCCGGGCCGGGGCCGAGGGCCTCGGGTTGCCCGAGCGAGACACGAGGTGGCGAGGCCCCGGTCTGCCGGCTCCGGGCAAGACCGCCCGCAGGGCCGCGGCCGGGCGGCCGGCGCCAAGAACAGGGCGTTCTTCGTGCAGATCGAGCGGCGCGCCGGAGCGCCGGGTGGCCCACAGCCACACGGCGGACCAGCGCACTCCGTGGATCCCGATCCCTCCAGCCCCGACCGGCTGGGCACCGACCCCGCCGGGAGAGACGTGTCCGACCTTCGAACGCCCTTTCTTGTTGGCCGGCCCTCCCACCCCTCGATCCAGTGGGAAGGAGCCACAACGCGATGATCGAAGAGACACAGCCCGCTTCCCTGACGCCCGAGTTGACGACATCGTCGGAGGGCGGGGAAGCGACGCCGCGCCCCCGGCGGAGGCGTCGCGGCGGCCGGGGCAGGATACGGACATCCACCGGAGAGGCGCAGGGCGAGACCATCCTGATCGAACCCGAGCCCGCGGAGGCACCGGCCGAAGACGCCGGAGTCCCCGGCGAACCAAAGCCGGCACCGGCGCGTCGGGGGAGCCGGCGAGGCAGCAGGGGCAGGGGGCGGTCCAAGGCCGCCGCCGCACAACGG
>JBOGVI010000409.1:0-2197 GCA_050692695.1 Actinomycetota bacterium | reverse complement strand
GAGCCTGAGCCGTTCATGCGCGGCCGGCGCATCTACCACGCCCGGGGGAAGGTGTTGGGTGGCTCGAGCAGCATCAACGGGATGATCTTCCAGCGCGGCAACCCCCTGGACTACGAGCGGTGGGCCGGCGACCCGGGGATGGAGACCTGGGACTACGCCCACTGCCTACCGTACTTCAAGCGCATGGAGAGCTGCCTCGCCGCGGCCGATGACGACCCGTTCCGCGGGCATGACGGCCCCCTGGTGCTGGAACGCGGTCCAGCTACCAACCCGCTGTTCGGGGCGTTCTTCGAGGCGGTCCGGCAGGCCGGATACCCGCTCACCGACGACGTGAACGGGTACCGACAGGAGGGCTTCGCTCCCTTCGACCGCAACGTCCACCGCGGCCGGCGCCTGTCGGCGTCCCGGGCGTACCTGCATCCCGTGTCCCACCGCCCCAACCTGGACGTGCGGTGCCGGGCGTTCGTTACCAGGATCCTGTTCGAGGGGAACCGCGCCGTCGGCGTGGAGTACGAGAGCGGGAGGGGGTCCGCCCGGCAGGTGCGAGCGGGGAAGGTCGTCCTGTGCGGTGGCGCGATCAACTCGCCCCAGATCCTCCAGGTCTCCGGGGTGGGGAACGCCGACGAGCTGAAGCGCGTCGGCGTCGACCCGGTTCACGACCTGCGGGGGGTGGGCGAGAACCTCCAGGACCACCTGGAGGTGTACGTGCAGCACGCGTGCACGCAGCCTGTCTCGATGGCCCCGTACCTGAAGAGGCGATACCGGCCGTGGATCGGCTTCCAGTGGCTCTTCTTCCGGAGGGGACCGGGGGCGACCAACCACTTCGAGGCGGGGGGGTTCGTCCGGGGCAACGAGGACGTCGACTACCCCAACGTCATGTTCCACTTCCTGCCGATCGCGGTGCGCTACGACGGCTCGGCGCCGGCGGGAGGGCACGGCTACCAGGTGCACGTGGGGCCGATGTACTCGGACGCCAGGGGGTCGGTGAAGATCACCTCCTACGACCCGCGGGTGCATCCCGCGCTCAGGTTCAACTACCTGTCCACCCGGCAGGACCGGCGCGAGTGGGTAGAGGCGATCCGCATCGCTCGCCGCATCCTTAGCCAGCCCGGCCTGAGCGAGTTCGACGGCGGCGAGATCTCGCCCGGCGTCTCGGTCCAGACCGATGAGGAGATCCTGAACTGGGTAGCTCGAGGCGGCGAGACCGCCCTGCACCCCTCGTGCACCTGCAAGATGGGCATCGACGAGGACTCGGTGGTGGATCCGGCGAGCATGAAGGTCCATGGGCTCGAAGGGGTACGCGTGGTCGACGCGTCGGTGATGCCGTACGTCACGAACGGCAACATCTACGCTCCCGTCATGATGGTGGCCGAGAAGGCCGCCGACCTCATCCTGGGCAACACTCCGCTGCCGCCGGCCGGGGTCGAGTTCTACCGCCACCGGCGGAGGTAGCCGAACGGATCTGCGGCGAAGTGCTCACGCCGGCGACGCGCTCACGCCGGCGGACGCGCTTCCGCCAGCGCGTCCACGGCGATCGCCCCGCGGCGCGTCACCATCAAGGGGTTCGCCTCCAGCGACACGAGCCGGCCCCGCAGGTCGTGGGCCGCCCGCGCGACGGCCTCCACCACTCTCGCCACCGCGTAAAGGTCGTGCACATCCGGGTCCAGGCGGCAGGCGGCGGCCTGCCCCTCGACGAACCGGACGGCCTGCTTGCGCGGAAGCGGCGCCGCGACGAACGTCGCCTCCCCCGCCTCGGCCACCGCACCGCCCGGCCGGACGGTAACGGCGGCCCCGAACCGTTCATCGACCACCGCCCCCACCAGGACCTCGGCCCCTGGCACCATCCGCTGGACGAGCACCTTGGGCCGCTTCGCCCCGGCCCGCTTCGCCGCCCGAAGGACGTCGGCCGCCGCCGCCGCCACGTCCTCCGGAGTGGCGAGCCCGAGCCGCACCCCGCCCAAACGGGCCTTGTGCGGGATCTCGGGGGCCACGGCCTTCACCGCGACGGGGAACCCGATGGCCCGGGCACCCCGGGCCGCCTGCTCAGGCGTGTCCACGGTGCGCTCCTTCGGCCGCGCCACCCCGTACAGCTCGAGGAGCCTCGCCGCCCGAGCCTCGTCGAGCGGCCCGCGCGGCCCGCGGAGGACCCGAAGCGCCTTCGTCCGGTTGGGGTGCGGCGCGCGCGACCGGGTGGCCC
>JBOGVI010000408.1:0-8739 GCA_050692695.1 Actinomycetota bacterium | reverse complement strand
GGCCTCGCCGCTCGCCGGAGCGGCCGCGGTGATCGCGAAACGAATGGAGGAGAGCCTCTCCGTCCCCACCGCCACCTCGGTCCGCACCGTACCGGCGAAGCTGCTCGAGCTGAACCGGCGGCTGATCAACCGGCACCTGGAGCGGGTGAACGGCGGTCGGGTCAGCTTCACCCACCTGATCGGGTACGCGATCGTGAAGGCCCTGGCCGCGATCCCCGGGCTGAACCGGACGTACGCGGTCGTCGACGGGAAGCCGGCCGTGGTCCGCCACGAGCATGTGAACCTGGGCCTCGCGGTCGACGTGAAGCGGAGGGACGGCTCGCGGACGCTGCTGGTCCCGAACACCAGGGCCGCGGACACGCTGAACTTCGCGGGGTTCCTCGCGGCGTACGAGGAACTGATCCGGAAAGTCCGCAAGAACGAGCTCACCCCCGACGACTTCGCCGGCACCACGGTCACGATCACGAACCCCGGGATGATCGGCACGATGCAGTCGGTGCCGCGCCTGATGGCCGGGCAGGCCGCGATCGTGGGGGTCGGGGCGATCGGGTACCCCTCGGAGTACGAGGGGGCCGACCCCGAGACCCTCGCGGAGCTCGGCGTGAGCAAGGTGGTCACGCTCACGAACACCTACGACCACCGGGTGATCCAGGGCGCCGAGAGCGGCGAGTTCCTCACGTACGTCCACGACCTGCTGCTCGGCGAGCACAACTTCTACGGCGACGTGTTCAAGAGCCTCGACATGCCGCACCGGCCGATCCACTGGACCGTGGACCGCCGGCCGGTGGCCGACTCGCTCCCGGCGCGCGAGAAGCAGGCCCGGGTGCTCCAGTTCATCAACAACTACCGGGTGCGCGGGCACCTGATCGCCGACCTCGACCCCCTGGCCACCGCGCCGCCCCCGACCCACCCCGAGCTGGACCCGGCGAACCTCGGGTTCACGATCTGGGACCTCGACCGGCGGTTCGTGACCGGCGGGCTGGCCGGGACCCGGGAGGCCACGCTCCAGGAGATCTGGGACGTCCTGCGCGACGCGTACTGCGGGACGATCGGCGTCGAGTACATGCACATCCAGGACCCCGAGCAGAAGGAGTGGATCCAGCAGCGGGCCGAGGGCGTGACCCCGGAGGTGACGAAGGAGGACCGCCTCCACGTCTTCCACAGTCTGAACGAGGCCGAGGCCTTCGAGCGGTTCCTCCACCAGAAGTACGTGGGCCACAAGCGGTTCTCGCTCGAGGGCGCGGAGAGCCTGATCCCGATGCTCGACGCGATCCTCGACGAGACCACGGACGCCGACCTCCACGAGGTCGTGATCGGGATGGCCCACCGGGGCCGCCTGAACGTCGTGGCGAACATCATCGGGAAGAGCTACGCGCAGATCTTCCGGGAGTTCGAGGAGCAGGATCCATACAGCGTGGAGGGCTCGGGCGACGTCAAGTACCACCTCGGCGCGTCAGGGAAGCACACCGCCCGGTCGGGGAAGCAGATCGTCGTGTCGGTGGCCTCGAACCCCAGCCACCTGGAATCGGTGGACCCGGTCGTGGAGGGCATGGTCCGGGCGAAGCAGGACCTCCTCGCGCGGGGGGACGAGGCACCCGTGTTGCCGGTGCTGATCCACGGCGAGGCGGCCTTCGCCGGCCAGGGCGTGGTGGCCGAGACCCTGAACCTGTCGCAGCTGCCCGGCTACCGGACCGGCGGCACGGTCCACGTCGTGATCAACAACCAGCTCGGGTTCACCACCCCGAAGGCCCACGGCCGGTCGAGCGTGTACCCGACCGACGTCGCGAAGATGGTCCAGGCCCCGATCTTCCACGTGAACGGCGATGACCCCGAGGCCTACGTCCGCGCGGCGAAGCTCGCGTTCGCCTTCCGGCAGGCCTTCGGCAAGGACGTCGTGATCGACCTGTGGTGCTACCGGCGGTGGGGCCACAACGAGGCCGACGAGCCATCGTTCACCCAGCCCCTGATGTACCGGCGGATCGGCGAGCTGCGTTCGGTCCGCAAGCGCTACATGGAGGCGCTGGTGAACCGGGGCGAGATCTCGGTCGAGGAGGCCGAGGCGGCCCTCGGGGAGTTCTCCGACCGGCTCCGGCAGGCGTTCGAGGAGACGAAACAGGAGCGCCCCGAGGTGCCGCCAATGGAGCGGCGCCGTCCCGCGCCGGTCGCGCCGGCCCCGGTGCCGACCGGGGTGCCCCGCGATCGCCTGCAACAGGTGCTCGAGGCGCTCACCCGCGTCCCCGACGGGTTCCACGTGCACCCGAAGCTGGAGCGATGGCTGGAGGAGCGCAGCAAGGCGCTGGAGCGGGACGCCGTCGACTGGTCGCTCGCCGAGGCCCTCACCTTCGGCACGCTCCTGCTCGACGGCGTGACGGTCCGCCTCACCGGTCAGGACACCCGGCGGGGCACGTTCAGCCAGCGGCACGCGGTCCTCGTCGACCAGGAGACCGGGGCGGAGTACCTCCCCCTCCAGCACCTGGCCGAGCGCCAGGGGGAGGCGTTCGTCTACGACAGCCTGCTCTCGGAGTTCGCCGTGCTGGGGTTCGAGTACGGGTACTCGGCGGCGAACCCCGACGCGCTGGTGCTGTGGGAGGCGCAGTTCGGCGACTTCGTGAACGAGGCCCAGGTGATCGTGGATCAGTACATCGTGGCCGCGGAGGACAAGTGGGGGCAGACGAGCGGACTCGTGCTGCTGCTCCCCCACGGGTACGAGGGGCAGGGGCCGGAGCACTCGAGCGCCCGCCTGGAGCGGTTCCTCGAGCTGTGCGCGGAGGACAACATCGAAGTCACCGTGCCGTCGACGCCGGCCCAGTGCTTCCACCTGCTCCGGCGGCAGGCCCTCCGCGACGTGCGGAAGCCGCTCGTGGTGATGACCCCGAAGTCGCTGCTGCGCCTGCCGGCCGCGCGCAGCCGAGCCGCCGACCTCGAGGAGGGCCACTTCCGGCCGGTCCTGTCCGATCCCGAGCCGCCGGAGCGGGCGGCCCGGGTGGTCCTCTGCCAGGGCAAGGCGTTCTGGGAGCTGCTCGCCGAGCGGGAGCGGCGGGAGCGCCGCGACGTGGCCCTGGTCCGGCTGGAGGGCTGCTACCCGTTCCCGGCCGAGCCCGTCCGGGAGGAGCTCGGGCGGTTCCCCAGCGCCGAGGTCATGTGGGTCCAGGAGGAACCCGAGAACATGGGCCCCGGTCGGTTCCTCGTGCGGAACCTGCGCGAGCGGCTCGGGGTCGAGGCCGGGCTCGTGGCCCGGGAGGAGAGCCCCAGTCCCGCCACCGGCAGCCTCGCCCTCCACAAGCAGGAGCAGGCCGCGCTCCTCGGCCGGGCGTTCGCCGGCCTGCCCGGTTCCTGAGCCGTCCCCGAGCACGGGAGGTCGCCATGGACGAGCGGATCGAGCGCGACGCTCTCGGCGAGGCCCGGGTCCCCGCCGACCCCTACTACGGCGCCCTCGATCCCGAGGTGGCCAACGCGATCGCCCGGGCCGCGCGCGAGGTGGCCGACGGGTCGTTCGACGACCACGGTCCGGGCGACGTAGGCGCGGGAGTCGGTGAGCGTCAGCGGGTGGAGATCGTCGGGCACGCCGAACGCACTAGCCCAGGAATCGCGATGGCTAACTTCGCTGGGCGACCTCGGGCGTGTAGGTCCAGTCGGGCTGCTTGAGCCGGTACCGCTCGTCGTAGACGAACCGCCCGGCCCGCTCGTCGAAGTCCAGGAACTTCGGGACCGGAAGGTCCCAGGGTCGGGGGCAGGCCCGGCCGAGGTGCTCCTTGAACTGGGCGCCGAACACCTGGATGGCGCTCTGTACCAGGAGCGACTCCCCGGTGGGGAGGGCGCACCGCTGGCCGTCGGTGACGGTGAGGCACCGGGCGAGGGCGGTGTCCACGTCGGCCTCCGACCCCTCGCCCCGCTCGATCCGCTCGAGGTACGCGGTGATCTCTCCGGAGCTGAACTTGCAGGCCGGGCACTGGGCGCAGGACTCCACGTAGAGGAACCGGGAGAAGGTGAGCGTCGCGCGCACGATGCAGGCGGACTCGTCGTAGGCCACGAACCCAGCAGACCCGAGCCCGGATCCCATCGCCTTCATGGAGTCGAAGTCCATGGGCGTGTCGAGCTGCTCGGCCGAGAGGATCGTGTTCGAGGCTCCGGGGAAGATGGCCTTGATCGCCCTGCCTTCGGGCGGGCCACCGCCGATGTCGTAGATGAGGGTGCGGAGGGGCAGGCCGAGGGGGAGCTCGTACAGTCCTGGGTGTTGCACGTCGCCGGAGAGGGTGAACACCATGGTGCCTGGGGAACCCTCGCTGCCCAGCGATCGGAACCAGTCGGCGCCGCGGCGGATGATGTGGGGGATGTTCGCCAGGGTCTCGACGTTGTTCACTGCCGTGGGGTTGCTCGATCTCGGTTCGGCGAACAATCCCTGCATGTAGGGAGGCAGCACCCGAGGCAGCGGCTCGTTCCCCTCGATGACCTCGACAAGGGCCTTCTCCTCCCCGAAGAGGTACTCGTCGGGACCGACAACGACGTCGATCGGTACCGACCCGAGCATGCCGTCGCGCCCCATCTCGTCGATGGCCCGACCGAGCGCAGCGATCTCGGTCTCGAAGGCCCGCTTGATCCCGATGAATGCCTGCTTGGCTCCGACGGCGTACGCGGCGATGGCGATGCCTTCGATCACCTGGTAGGGGTTGCGCCGTATGAGCCAGCGGTCCTTGAACGTACCGGGCTCCCCCTCCGCCGCATTGCACACCACGTACTTGGTTGGGCAGGGGTCGCCCCGGACCGCCTCCCACTTCGCGCCTGTCGGAAACCCGGCCCCTCCCCGGCCCCGGAGGCCCGATCGCTTGACCTCCCCGATGACTTCTTCCGGCGACCACTCGAGGGCCAAAGCCAGGCCCTGACCCCCACCGGCCGACACGTGCTCCTCGACCGTAGAGATCGGCCCGTCGGCGATGAGGGTGGAATCTGGCCCGTCGGTCATGGATCGCGCCCATCGATCCCAGGGACGGGCACCAGCCTACTGTGGAGATGCTGCGGGGCGGGCGTGGTCGTGGATGTGCCCCTCCCTCGCGTGCTCCTTCTCGGGATCCTCGTGTGGCTCGTGCACGTGCATGAGGCCCGGATGGTTGTGCTCGTGGTCGTGGGTCGCGGTGAGGTGCACCCGCTCCTGCCCGTTCCTGAGGTAGTGAGTGACATGGGAGTGCTCGTACCCATGTACGAGGGCTTCGTGGCTGTGCTCCTCACCCATCGGTACCTCATGCGGGCACCGGGGGGCGTCTATCGACCTTCATCGACGGGGACATCTGCCGACCAGCGAGCTGGGGCGGGCTCCGGCGACCCAGCCGGGTCGGTGGTCGGAAAGCCCGATCGGCCCCGGATGAGCTGGCCTCCCGGTTCGGTTGCCCCACTGCCTCCTATCGCCTGGGCGAACGCCTCCCGCGGGTGCTGCAGGGAGCCCAGCTGGACCACGTCGCGCCGGAAGAAAAGCGCCAGGGTCCAGTCGGCGATCACCCGGGCCTTGCGGTTGAACGTGGGGATGCGCATGACGTGGTAGGTCCTGTGCAGGAACCAGGCGGGGAAGCCGCGGAACCTCAGGCCCGCGACCTGGGCCACGCCTTTGTACCGTCCCAGCGAGACCAGCAGCCCCAGGCTCCGGTAGCGAAACTGAGAGGGCTCGCGACCGCGAAGCGTGGCCACCACGTTCTTGGCGAGCTGGCGCGCTTGCCGCAGGGCGTGCTGGGCGGTTGGCGGACACGTCCCGCCCGTGACGAGATCGGGCACCGCGGCGCAGTCGCCGGCCGTCCAAGCCCCCTCCACCCCCTGGACCCGGAGACATTCGTCCGCTATCAGCCGGCCTCGCTCGTCGAGGGGGAAGCCCAATCGAGCCACGAGCGGGTGAGGCCTCACGCCGGTCGTCCACACCAGGGTGTCCGGCGTCGAAGGACTCGCCGTTCGAAAGGCGCATCCTCCCGCCCTCGGCGGACTCGAGGCGCGTGCGCAGGTGGACCTCGATCCCGCGGCGACGGAGCCCTTGCAGGACATACTCGCCGAGTCCCGTCCCGATCTCCGGGAGGATCCTTGACCCCGCCTCCACGAGCACCCAGCGCATGTCCTCCCGCCGGACGGTCCGGTAGTACCGGCAGGCATGGCGGGCCATGTCCTCGAGCTCGGCCAGCGCCTCGATCCCCGCGTACCCGCCGCCGACGAAGAGGAAGGTGAGGGCGGACCGGCGGGCACGCTCGTTCGCGATCGACTCCGCGGCGTCCATCCGCGATAGAACGTGGTTGCGGAGGTAGATCGCCTCAGCGACGGACTTGAAGCCCACCCCGCGCTCTGCCAGGCCGGGGACGGGGAGGACCCTCGACACCGACCCGCATCCGATGATCAGGACGTCGTAGGGAAGCTCGTACGGTTCACCGACCGGGGGCTGGACGGTGCCCACCCGCCGGCCGTGGTCGAGGTCGGTGATCTCACCGGTGATCAGGCGGACCCGGCGGAGCACGGTGCGCAGGGGAACCACGACATGACGGGGCTCGATGTTGCCCGAGGCGGCCTCGGGGAGGAACGGCGGGTAGACCATGAAACTCTCGGGGCTCACGAGGGTGATCTCGGCCTCACCCGGGCGGAGTCGCTTCTCTAGACGTAGGGCCGAGTAGAGACTGACGTACCCGTCCCCGACGATCAGGAGACGGGGCGCCCGAAAGATGGTGGCCCTCATGGCGCGTCTATCCCCGTCGCGAAGGTTGTGCTGGTGCCCACCGAGGGTGCCTAGATCCAGCCGGCGGCACTGATGATCTCCGATTCCCGCAACTTCTGGAGCGCCTCCCGCTCGATCAGCCGGACCCGCTCCCCGGACAGGCCAATGGTCTTGCCCACGTCGCGGAAGGTCATGGCGTGCCCGTTCCCCAGCCCGTACCGGAGCACGAGGACCCGACGCTCTCGGGGGTCCAGCACGTTCATGACGGCCTGGCCGATCTCCTCCCGGAGCATGGCGTCCTCCACGGCATCGAGCGGGCTCTGCTCCTCGGCCTGCTCCAAAAGGTCGCCGAGCTGGGTGTCCTCCCCCACTGGGAGCTGAAGCGACATCGGCTCCCGGCGCTCGACCTCGACCAGCCGCTCCACCACCTCGATGGGAAGGCCCATGCGTTTGGCCAGCTCCTGGGGGGTAGCCTCGCGCCCGTGTGCCCGGCTGAACTCGACGCGGGTCCGGCTGAGCTTCCTGATCTCGTCGTGGACATGGACGGGAACCCGGATCTGGTGGCCTCGGTCGGCGATGCCCCGGGTGACGGCCTGCCTGATCCACCACATGGCGTAGGTGGAGAACTTGAACCCCCGCCTCCAGTCGAAGAGATCCAGGGCGCGCATCAGGCCGATGTTGCCCTCTTGGACCAGGTCCAGGAACGGCAGCCCCTGTCCCTGGTACCTACGGGCGACCGACACGACCAGCCGAAGATTCGCCAGGATGAACTGCTGCCGGGCTTCCTTGCCCTTGCCGGCGGTTTCCTTGGCCTTCCGGATGCTGGTCTCGGACCTGAGCCGCCCGGACTGGAGTTTGGCCTCGGCCGCCCGGCCCCGCTCGATGCGGATCGCCAGCTCGATCTCCTCCCCCTTGGTGAGGAGAGGCTCCCTACCCGCCGCCTCGAGGTACATGCTGACTGCGTCGCCCAGGGCCCGGTGGGGCCGGGACCGGCGGATCGGCCTAGGCCTGCGGGCGAGCTCGACCTGCGCCTCCGGGCTGGGGAGCCAGACGCCACTGGCGCTTCTGAGGTACGCAGCCAGCGGATCGGCGTTGGACATAGCGCTGTCGCTGCCCGAGAGCTTCGCGCGCTGTCGGCTGGGCCTCCTTTGCGCCGGGGGGCGCGAGCCCCGCGCGATGGCCCGCTCCGCAAAGTGAGGGGAAAGTATGTGCTCCTCCGGGATGCGATCGCGCGAGCCCGGGATCTGCTTGAGCATCGCGCGGTACACGAAGCCGCGCGTCCTCTTCGTGTAGCCCCCAAGGATCCGCTGAATGGTGATCGGGCTGGTCGCGTAGCCCGTTCGCCGCGCGGACTTCGCCACGCGAACAGAGAGCTGCCGCATGGTCGCGCTCGGGTGCTGCGCGAGCCACCGTTTGGCCAGAGCCGAGACCGGCTCGGCCCTGACCCAGCAGAGATCGGTCTGCCTCGTCTGCTGTTGCGCGGCGGCCGCCACCTCGTTCGCCAGGTCGTGACCTTCGGGGAGGGCCTCCCGCAACAGGCCCTCCATCTCGACGATCAACGCGCGCCGGACGTGCTTGGCCTTGCCGCCCAGGGCCTCCTGGATCCAGTCCACGCCCAGCTCGAAACCGCGTTTCCGAAGCTTCTGCCGGAGGATGACCGCGAGATGCCTCGACGAGGGCTGGCGGTTGCGGAGCTTCCAGGCTCTCGCGAGGTCCACCAGACGGTCGGCCGATTCGAGGGCCCGGTCCCGAAGGTAGGCGGCGATGTCCTTCTGATGCTGCTGCCAGCGCACGCGAGCCTCTGCTTCTGAGGCAATCCCGTGCGCGGACAGAAGGGCGAGCAGAGCTTCGTGGACCTCACGGCGAGCCAGGGACTGTCTCCCCGCGAGGATGTCCTGAAGCGGGTCGATCGTGAGCTGAACGCCCCGGTGCGCAAGCCGCTCGCAGAGCAACCTGGCGAGGGAGCGCCCTGAGCGGTTCGGATTGAAGAGCAGCCAGAGCTGGGCCAAGGGGACGATTCGTTCGGTGGAGAGGTACTTTGGCTGACGCTTCTCCGGGGCCAC
>JBOGVI010000407.1:0-1641 GCA_050692695.1 Actinomycetota bacterium | reverse complement strand
CCCGTGATGATGGTGAACACCGGCACCTGGGGCCGGCGGCGGATCGAACGGACCTTGCCGATCTTTGGCTCGGCGTCGCGCAAGTCAGGCTGCACCATCAGGCGCTCGCCCACCGCACGGTGTCCGGGGCCGCGCCGTGGAGCCGATCGTGCACGGCCCGGGCCATCTCGGCGCCGACGCCGGGCGTCTCCGCGATCTCCTCGACCGACGCGCGGGCCAGCCGGGCCAGCGACCCGAACCGCTTCAGCAGGGCCCTCTTGCGGGCCGGGCCGATGCCGGGGACCTCGTCGAGCGGCGATGCCATCGCTCTCTTGGAACGCTTCTGGCGGTGATAGGTGACGGCGAAGCGGTGGGCCTCGTCCCGGACATGCTGGAGGACGAACAGGGCCTCCGATCCCCGGGGGATCCGAAGCGGGTCCGGCCGATCCGGGAAATACACCTCCTCCAGGCGCTTGGCCAGGCCGATGGCGGGGATGTGGAGGCCGGCGTCCGCCAGGGCCTTGGTGGCCACCGAGAGCTGGCCCTTGCCCCCGTCCACCACCACGAGCGAGGGCGGGTAGGCGAACCGGCGCTTCTTGGGCGGCGGTTCGCCCACCCCCTCGGCTTCACCTCCGTCCCCGTTCGCCGAAAGCCTGGCGAAGCGCCTCCGGAGCATCTCCTCCATGCTCGCGAAATCGTCCTGTCCGGGCACACCCTTGATCTCGAATCGCCGATAGTCGGACCGCTTGGGCAGCCCATCCTCGAACACGACCATCGAGCCCACCTTGTCGGCCGGGCCGAGGTTCGAGACGTCGTAGCACTCGATCCGAAGCGGCGCCTGCTCCAGGCCCAGGACCGAGCTCAGCTCAGCAAGGGCCCGGGACCGGGCCCCGAAGTCGGATGCACGCCGCAGCTTGTGGCGCTGGAAGTGCTCCCGGGCGTTCTGGGTGACGACCTCCATGAGCTGCCGCTTGGCCCCTCGCTCGGGGACGGTGAACGTCACGGGGCCGCCCCGCCGGGCGGTGAGCCACTCGGCCAGCACGTCGGCGTCCCCAACCATGTGGGGGACCAGGATCCGGGGCGCTACCTCAACTCGTTCCATGTACAGCTCCCGGAGGAACGAGGCCAACAGGCCGGGACGGTCCAGCTCCTCTACCCGGTCCACGATCCAGCCCTTTCGTCCCATCACGCGGCCCTTGCGGACGAAGAACACTTGGAAGGCCGCCTCCAGGTCGTCCTCCGCGAGGCCGATCACGTCGAGGCTCTCGGCCTGGGTGAGCACCATCTCCTGGCTCTCCACGGCCCGGCGGGCCGCCGCGAGCTGGTCCCGCAGCTTGGCCGCCCGCTCGTACTCCTGCCGCTCGGCGGCCTCGCGCATCTCCCGGTCCAGCCGCTTGAGGACGGGGCGTTCGTTCCCGGACAGGAAGTCTGCCAGGGCGTCCACGTGCGCCCGGTAGGACTCGTCGGTGACCCCGGTGACGTCGGGGACGCACGGCCCGGCGCATCGGCCGATGTCGAAGTACAGGCAGGGCCGGCGGGCCCGGGCCCGCTGGTCGAAGAAGGCGTTCGAACACGTTCGCACGGGAAACACCCGGGTCAGAGCGTCGAGGGTCTCGCGGATCGCGTAGGCGTGGCCGAACGGCCCAAAGTACTTCACGTTCT
>JBOGVI010000406.1:0-2391 GCA_050692695.1 Actinomycetota bacterium | reverse complement strand
CAGATCCTGGCCTACTACGAGCAGCGAAAGGCGGCCCTGGCCGACGTGAAGCGTCGGGGGCGGGCCGTGGCCGACCTGGCCCAGGTCTGAGGCTCCGCCCTACTTGGCGATGGTGATCCACAGGGTGATGAAGATGACCAACACCATCACCCCGAACAGGATGAACTGCACCCCTCCCTGGTCGAGCAGCGGCTGAGCTTCCTGCGCGAGCACTCTCATCCCCTCCTAGGCCGGGCCGTACCAAGGCGGCGACGTCCCGCCGGTCAGGATGTCCTTGCGCCGCCGCTCCGCCCGGTCCAGGAGCGGCAGGTGGATCAGCAGGCCGACCGTCGAGCCGATCAGGAACATCCACGAATACCTGGAGACGCTCCCGCTGTCGTGCCGAAGGTACAGCGTGACCAACGGGCCGCCGCCGTTGTAGTGGCCCTCGGCCGCGGCGAGCGACACGTCATCGGCCGCGGCGAACCGCACGTTTTGCACGGTGAAGTCGGTGGTCTGGAAGGCTCCCGGCTCGAACTCTCCCTTGCCCGCCTCTTCGTTGGCCTGCTCTGCCAGGTAGGTCTGCACCGTCCCCGTGACGGATTGCACGGAGGCGGACAGGCCGGCGTCGGGTTCCTCCCAAGCATCCGGGTAATCCTCGTATTCGGGGAAGGGAAGATCCGTCAGGTCCTGCCCGGCGGCCTCCACGACCCATCCCGGCTCGGCGCCGCGGGGCCCCAGGTCTACGGGGGTCTCCAGCCCTTGGGACCAGAAGCCGAAGACCCACAGGGCCGAGAAGAGCACCATCCATCCGAAGAACGATGCCGCGAGGACGAGGTATCCGAGGGTCCGGCCGAACACGACCGAGAGCAACAGCAGCACGCTTCCCACGAACAGCACGAGGGCCATCACCACGGCGAGGCCGCCCTTCACCAACGTGCCGCACTCGACGGAGAACCCAAGGCAGGTGTCGGCAGCGATCATCACAGGCTCGTGTTGGGGTTTGTGACCTCGGGCCGGTTCCTCACGAAGTCGGGGTTGTCGTAGGCAGCCTTCACGGCGTCTGGGTTGATGCACACGTTATGCTCGAACGTCACCTGGGACTCGTCCTGGATGGACACGACGTAGTTCACGATGTCGTTGATCTGCTGGTCGTCCAGGGCGCCGGCGTACCGAATACTCCATGACGGCATCAGGCCGCGTCCGCGTTCGATGGTCGCGTAGATGTCGCTCAAGCTGAAGATCGCCGGATGGCCGGTCCAGGGCCCCCCGCAGACCGTCGTGAGGTCGGGCGTCTGGAAGGGGGTCTGGGTCTGCGTGTTCAGGATGAGCGTGCCCCGAAGCTCCGGACCGTGACAGCGGACGCAGCCCACGCCACCCTGGTTCTCCTCCGAGAAGAGCAGGACGCTCCGCTCCCCCCGCGCGATCGACTCCGTGAGGAGGGCCCGCTCCTGGTCCAGGTTGGTGCCGGGCTCGAGCACCAACGTCAGTGGGAGCCAGATCGCGAAGAACCCGACCAGCAGCACGCCCCAACCCTGGAGCTTGTGCAGGAGCGGCGTCTCCAGGTCCCGGTCCGAGGGGCCGGGCCGCATCGCCCCGGGGATCTCCGGCGCCTCCACCTGCCGGGGCCGGCCTCTCGACAGCAGCGCGGCCCCTGCCACCAGCAGGAAGACGGCCCCGCCGACGGCGAGGATGATGCCTTGGGCCCTCGTGAGCCCAACCATCATCCCCTCTTCTCCGGCCGGCCCGGCGCTTCGCGCCTCATCCCGCTATCTCCCGCCCGCCCGGCGCTTCGCGCCTCATCCCGCTAACTCCCGCCCGCCCGGCGCTTCGCGCCTCATCCCGGCGCCACGCAGAACGGGCCCTGGGGAGGCTCCTTGGTGGTGTCCGTCCCCCGGGGCGGGCCGATGACGATGACGGACGTGTCCACCATCACGTCGCCCTCATCGGTGATGGTCACCTTGAACCGATCCAGGCTGCGTGGCGCCGGCCCCAGCTTGTACTCGCCGGCCAGGTTGTACTTGGAGCCGTGACACGGGCATTCGAACCACTGGGACTGTTGGCAGAACGGGACCCGGCACCCAAGGTGCACGCACCGCTGGTAGAGCGGCATGATCCCCTCGGCCGCCAGGCCCTCGGCCTCGTAGTCGACGTCGTCCGTGGGCTTTCCGTCGTAGGGGACGATATAGAACCGTCCGGCCCCGTAGTAGACGGGCTGCTTCGTGGACTGGATCTCGTTCTTGATCGCATCCAGCTTGCCGGCATCGATGACCGCCCCGAAGCCGCCCTTCAGGTTCGGCCACAGGAACGCCAGGGTGGCCCCCCCGAACTCGGCGGCGAACACGCTCAGGGAGAGGAGGAGCGACCGCCGGAAGAACTCCCGCCGGGTCACCGGCCTCGGCGCCTTGGGCG
>JBOGVI010000405.1:0-4676 GCA_050692695.1 Actinomycetota bacterium | reverse complement strand
GGTCAGGGAGGCCGCCCTTCAGTTCGTGCGGAAGGTGAGCGGTTACCGCGTCCCCTCCAAACGCAACGCCGACGCGTTCGACGCGGCCGTGGATGTTGTCGCCGCGGCGTCCAAGCGCCTCCTCGACGCGGTCACGCCGCTACCTCGCGCTTGACAGGCACCCGCCGTCCGCCCCGCGCTCCGCGTTTAGGATGACGCGCATGTTGCCGCTCGATCCGTCGCCCGAGCAGATGCAGGAGATGGGCGAGGCCGCCTTGGCCTACATGATCGAGTTCCTCCGCCAGCAGCCCGATCTCCCGGCTGGCGGGGAGGGCGGCGGCCTCGAAGCCGCCCGCGCCCTGCGCGAGTCCCCACCCGAACTGGGCGGGGAGTTCAAGCCGCTCATGGAGACCGTGGAGCTCGCCGCGGCGAGGTCCTACGGGACCACCGGGCCGGGGTACCTGGCGTTCATCCCCGGGGGCGGGCTGTTCACCGCGAGCCTCGGCGACCTCCTGGCCACCGGCATCAACCGGTTCGTCAACCTGTGGTCTACCGCGCCGATCGTCGCGCAGATCGAATACAACGTGGTCCGGTGGCTATGCGACCTGTTCGGCTACCCGGCGGCGTCCCGCGGCATCCTCACCTCCGGCGGCTCGATGGCGAACCTCTCCGGCATCGTCGCGGCGCGGAAGGCGAACCTTTCTGAAGACTTCCTCGACGGCTCGCTCTATGTCTCGGCCCAGGTGCACACGTCGGTCACGAAGGCGGCGGCGCTCGCCGGGTTCCCTCGGCGGAGCATGCGCATCGTCCCGACCACCCCGGAGCTCCGTATGGACGTGGACCCGCTTCGGGAGATGGTCGGCAGGGACCGGCGGGACGGCCTCCGCCCGTTCCTGGTCGTGGCCTCCGCCGGCACGACGAACACCGGGGCGGTGGATCCCATCGCCGACATCGCGGACCTCGCGGCCGAGGAGGGCCTATGGCTCCACGCCGATGCGGCCTACGGCGGCTTCTTCCAGCTCACCGAGCGGGGGAAGGCCAAGTTCCGGGGCATCGACCGGGCCGACTCCATTACGCTCGACCCCCACAAAGGCATGTTCCTGCCGTACGGGACCGGCTCGCTCGTCGTGCGTGACGGCGAGCGCCTGCGCGAGGCCCACTTCGCCGGGGCCGCCTACCTCCAGGACCTGGCCGGCGAGGACGAGATCCCGAACTTCACCGAGTACTCGCCGGAGCTGTCGCGCGACTTCCGAGGGCTCCGGGTGTGGTTCCCGCTCAAGCTGCACGGCGTGTCGGCGTTCCGGGAGGCGCTCGACGAGAAGCTGGACCTGGCACGCGTCCTCTACGACGGGCTGCGGGAGATCCCGGAACTGGAGCTGCCGTGGGAGCCGGAGCTCACCGTGGTGCCGTTCCGCCTCCGCGACGGTGGGGACGAGCCGAACAGGCGGCTGCTCGGGCGGATCAACGCATCGCAGCGGGTGTTCCTGTCGAGCACCGTAGTAGACGGGCGGTTCACCATCCGGGCGTGCATCCTGTCGCACCGGACCCACCGGGACCGCATCGACGAGTGCATCGACATCGCGCGTAAAGCGGCGGCCGAGGTCTCCTGAACCGTGCCGGAGCTTCCCGAGGTCCAAGCGCTTGCCGAGCGGCTCGCCGCCGCGGTCGGGGGCGCCCCGTTCGTCCGGGCCGACGCGCTCCAGTTCTCGTCGCTGAAGACGTTCGCGCCGCGGCCGGAGTCGCTGGCCGGGGCAACGCTCGAGCGGCTGGGCCGGCGCGGCAAGTTCGTCGTGTTCGACTTCGGCGGGCCTCGCGTGCTGTTCCACCTGTCGCAGGGCGGCCGGCTGGACCTGGAAGACCCCCCCAAGCGAACTCGTCCGAGGGGCGCCGTCGTCCGCCTGTTCTTCGACGGGCGCCCAGCCATTCTGGTGAAGGAGTTCGGCAGGGAGCGGAAGGCAGGCTGGTGGGTGCTGGCCGAGGGCGACGACGGCCCCCTCGCCAAGCTCGGGCCGGAGCCTGACTCGGCAGAGTTCGAGCGGTTCGTCCTGGATGGCGACGATGCACGGCGGGTCCACACGATCCTGCGCGACCAGCGAACCGTGGCCGGGATCGGCCGCGGCTACTCGGACGACATCCTGCACCGGGCCAGGTTGTCGCCCTACATGTCGCTCGATGCTCTCCGGCCTGAGGATCGGAGGGCACTCCTTGACGCCGTCGGCGAAGTCCTGGCCGAGGCGCTCGAGATCGAGCGGCGGCGGACCGGCGGCTTGCCCACCAAGATCGGCGACCACTTCACCGTGCACGGCAGGTACGGGACGCCGTGCCCCCGCTGCGGCGACGACCTTCGCCGCATCTCGTACGAGTCCCACGAGGTCACGTACTGCCCCGCGTGCCAGACCGGCGGGAAGGTCCTGGCCGACCGGAGGCTCTCCCGCCTGGTCCGGTGACGGCCGCCCGTTTCCCAAGTTCGCGATACGCGTTGCCCTCTCGGGCGGCCTCGCCGCTCGACACGAGCGCCTGAAGCGCGACCCGGGCCACCGTGGCTCCCCATCCGAACGCGTTGCCAAGTTCGCCCGGCGCTGCGACCACCATCGTGTCGAGGAACGTCCGCGCGGCGCGGAGGCGTGCGGCCTCCGGGTCGCGCCGCCGGGGGATGGGAAAGGCCCGGGCCGTGAGCTCCAGGATCGCGCTCGGCCACCCGGCGCCTTCGTCCTCCACGCCGTAGTGCGTGACGACGAGTTCGCGGCCGAGCTCCGTCACGGCCTGCGTGAACGCCTCACCACCGCGCCGTCCCTCGACCCCCAGGGCCTCGCGCAGCGTGCCGGTCGACAGCGGACCGCTTCGGAGCAATGTTCGCGCGATGCGATGGGCGTTTGGTGACAGGTTCGACTCCTCGAAGTCGTCTGGGCGGCCGTGCCGCGGGTACAGGTCGGCCAGGAGCGACGGGGAGAGGAACGAGGGACGTCCCCGCATGAACCTTCCATACCAGGCCAACCGCCGCAGCGGCAGCTCGTCCTTCCATCCCCACAGACGTTCGGCGTTTGGCCCCCACTCCTCGCCGAGGTGGGAGATCGTGCGGTCCGTGGCCGCCTCCTAGAGCGACGGGAGAGCCATGCCGGCCTTGGGGAATAGCAGGGCAAATCCGACGTCGTCGAGGAACGCCGCGGCCCGCTTGAGGCTCCCCACTCTCCGTCCGGTCTGCCACCACCGACGTGCCCGCGCTTTCTCCAGGTCGTCCACAGCGCCCGACCGTACAACCTCCGGCGGACGCGGAGCGTTTGCTAGGCTCCGCGCGTGCCCGACCCCTTCTCGTGGCATCCCGAACCGGAGCTGATCGGCTTCCGCGAACCCGCCGAAGCCAGGGCGGCTCTCGAAGAGCTGGGCCGGCTTACGTGGGGGACCGCGCTCGACTGGCTGTACGAGAAGGCGATGCGCCGTCCGGTGGCGCCGGAATCCTACCCCGACATGCGACGCATGTTCTTCGGCCCATCGAACGATCCCGCGCCGGCCCCCGACAAGCCCGCCACCTCCGGCGAAGTGCTGGCCGAGTTCCGCGACCGGGTCAGCCCGTTCGCGTTCGGCGCCCAGCACCCTCGGGCCTACAGCTACTTCTCGCCGGCGGCGCTGCCCATGTCCATCGCCGGTGAGGTCCTGGCCCAGTGGTTGAACCAGGGGATCGACGTGTGGGCGGCGGGGCCGGTAGGGGCGTTCGTGGAGGAGGAGGTGACGACGTGGCTCCGGGACCTCGTGAGGTTCGGCGGCGGCGGCTGGGGCGTGCTCACGTCCGGTGGCGTGATGGCGAACATCATGGCCCTCACGGTGGCCCGCGACGTCCACCTCGCTGGGTTGCTCGGCCGGGCGGATCCGCCACGGGGGAGCGCGCTCGAGGGCGTGCGCGTGTACGCGTCGGACCAGGCCCACTTCTCGATCGAGCGCGGGCTCTCGGTACTGGGGTTCCCTCGCGAGACGCTCCGGATCGTGCCGTCCGACGACCGGTTCCGCCTGCAAGGCGCCCCGGTCGTTGAGGCCATCAACGAGGACCGCGCGAACGGGCTGCTGCCGTTGGCCATCGCGGCGGTGTCCGGCTCCACGAACACCGGGTCGGTTGACCTGGTGGGCGAGCTGGCCGACATCGCCGAGCGGGAGGGGATGTGGCTCCACCTCGATGCGGCGTACGGCGGCGCGGCTCGGTTGTCCAAGCGCGACGCGGACCGGGTGCAGGATCTGGAACGAGCGGACTCGGTCACGATCGACCCGCACAAGTGGTTCTTCCAGGCCTACGACATCGGCGCGCTGGTCGTGAAGCGGCGGGAGGACCTTCTCCGGACGTTCCACCGCGAGCCCGAGTACTACCGGTACCCGAACCCTGAGGACGCCCCGCTCAACTGGATGGCGTACTCGATCGAGGGCACCCGGCGGTTCCGGGCGCTCAAGCTGTGGCTGTCGTGGAAGCACCTCGGGACCGAGGGATTCGGCAGGCTGATCGAGCACAACGACGACCTTGCCGCATACCTGGCGAAGCGGTGCCACGAGGGAGGCGACTTCGAGGTCGTGCCGGCGGAGCCGGAGCTGTCGGTGGTGTGCTTCCGCCACGTCCCGCCGGGGCTCGATCGGTCGAAGCTCGACGCGTACCAGGACCGGCTCCAGCGGGCCCTCGAGGTGAGCGGGGAGGGGTGGGTGTCCACGACGAAGCTCCG
>JBOGVI010000404.1:0-2262 GCA_050692695.1 Actinomycetota bacterium | reverse complement strand
ACACGATGAGGTCGGGCGGAACACCGCGAACGTCCGGATAGACGTCCTCCGGCCGGAACACCTTCGTGCCGAGGGGCTCGCCGTCCGGACCGGGCATGGCCTCCAGCCCGGCGATCATCTCGTCGCGGATCTCCTCGTAGCGCCCCGGCTCGACGATGCCGTTCGGCTCCCGGCCCTTCACGTTCAGGAACAGCCGGCCGTAGTAGCCGCCATCGCCCCACGCGACGGTGCGGGACCAGTCGATGGACGCCTCGGCGACGCGCATGATGCCCGACGGTGGCTCGGAGAGGGTGAGGTAGCCCTCCTTCATCAGCCAATCGTTGAAGCAGACGCCACCCATCATGGGACGGGCCCCGTGGTCGGACATCACGATGGTGACGGCGTCCTCGGGCAGCACCTCGAGGAGCGAGCCTACTTCCCGGTCCAGGAACCGGTAGTAGTCCTGGAACGCCGTCTCGAACCGGTTCCCCGGCTCATACAGCGGGTGGCGGGGATCGAAATACTGCCAGAACACGTGATGGAGCCGGTCCGGCCCCATCTCGACCAGCATGAAGTAGTCCCACGGCTTGGTCTTCACCAGCCGGCGTGCTACCCGGAACCGTCGCTCGGTCATCTTGAACACCTGGTCCAGCACGTGCTCCATGCTCTGCTCCCGGAAGTTCGGGATGTCGAAGATGTACTGGCCCGGCCCGCCGAGCTCCTCCTCGATCTCGCTCTGGAGCTCCGCGGGATACGTGTAGCCCCTGTTCGAGGGCGGCGTGAGGAAGCATCCCACCCGCCAGCCCTCGACCGCCTTCGGCGGGTACGACGGCGGCACGCCGATCAGCAGCGAACGCAAGCCCTCCCGGCCGAGGAGGTCCCACACCGCCGGTTCCTTCACGGCGTCGGACGTGGCGATGGACAGGCCGTCGTAGGTGTGGTCCTTGCGGTTTCGGAAGCCGTAGATCCCGAGCTGGCCGGGGGTCTTGCCGGTCATGGAGCACGCCCACGCCGGCACGGTGATGGGTGGCGTGATGCTCGCGAGCTCTCCATGCATCCCGCCCTCGATCAGCTTTCGGATGTTGGGGATCTCGTCGACGAGGTCGCGGAACAGGAGCTGGGGGGTGCCGCAGTCCAGCCCGATGACCGCGACCCTTGGTCCTGTCGTCATGCGTCGGCTACCTCGCGAGGCGGAGTCACGAAAAGGAGCCCGGCGCGGTTCGCCGCAGCTCCGGGCCAATCCTACCAACGGGCCAGGAGGCCGACCAAGCTGCGAAAATGGCCCGCCGTGAAGCTCCTGCGACGGGTCCTGTACTGGCAGGCAGCCCTGTGGGCGGCGGCGACCGTGCCCCTCGTCGCGGCGCCGGCCTGGCTGGTCGAACGGCTCCTGGATCAGCCCCCGCTGGGCGAGGATGCATGGCTGCGGGCGATGGGGGCCATGGCGTTCGTCCTGGCGCTCCTGATGGTGCTGGTGGCCCACCACCTGGATGACGTGTGGTGGTGGGCCTGGGCCTTCGTGGTTCTTGAGGCCGGAACCGCCGCGATCTTCGTGCTGAACGCGCTCGCCGGGCTCGGCGAAAGAGCAGCAGCGTGGCCGTGGTGGCTCCTCGGAGCGGTCAACCTCCTCGTCGGGGCCCTGGAGCTCGCCGGCCTGGCCAGGGCCGGGACCGAGCGTCAGATCGACTAGGCCTCGGCGGCCCGGGCGCGGAACCACTCGATCGTTTGCCGGAGGCCCTCGTCCATGCCCACGGAGGGGTCATAGCCGAGCAGGGAGCGGGCGAGGGAGATGTCGGCCTCGCTCAGGCGGATGTCTCCCTCCCGTGGCGGCTCGTGGATCGGCTCAGGCGCCGTGCCGGTCAGGCGGGCGACGATCGCCAGGAGCTGGTTCACGGACGTTGGCCTCTGCCCGCCCCCGATGTTCAGCACGCGCCCCCGAGCGGCTGAGGGGACGCGTGCCGCCAACAGATTGGCCTCGACGACGTCTTCGATGTAGGTGAAGTCGCGGGCCTGCTCACCGTCCCCGTAGATGACGGGGGTCGTCCCGGTGAGGCAGGCCATCGTGAACCGGGGGATCACGGCGGCGTACTGGCTCTGCGGGTCCTGGCCGGGACCGTAGACGTTGAAGTATCGGAGGGACACCGTCGGGACCCCGAAGCTCTCCCACCACGCCCGGCAGTACCCCTCACCCGCCAGTTTGGTGGCCGCGTACGGCGACCGCGGACGTGGCTCCATGTCCTCGGTGAGGGGGTACCGTTCCTGGTCCCCGTAGATCGATGAGGAGGA
>JBOGVI010000403.1:0-2458 GCA_050692695.1 Actinomycetota bacterium | reverse complement strand
GGTCCGCAAGGCCCGCCGGGGCCGGAAGGCCCTCAAGGTCCGGCGGGTCCGGAGGGACCCCAGGGACCGGCCGGTCCGGAAGGTCCTCAAGGTCCGGCGGGACCGCAGGGACCACAGGGGCTGCCCGGCGTCTCGGGGCTCCAGGTCGTGTCGGAGCAGTCGGCGACGACGGACTCCACAGACTCGAAGTCGGTTTTCGTGGCGTGCCCGGCGGGCAAGACCGCGATCGGCGGCGGCGCGGTCGTCTCGGGCGCGGGTGGCGGCGCGGCCCCGGTCGGGGTCTCGCTCTTCCGTTCCGAGCCAACGCTCAGCGCCGGCCTCCCGACCGGTTGGGCCGGCGGAGCCCACGAGAGCGTCATAGGCGTCTCTACCTGGTCGCTCACCGTGGTCGTGCTCTGCGCGACCGTGTCCTAGCGGCCGACCAGGCGACGCGGGCGTCACCAGCGCCCATTCGGGCGTGGGTAGGCCCATGCGAGCGCATCGTGGCGGAGCCACTCGGGCCCGGTGCTCTTGCGGGAACCACTCGATGGGGGAGCCAGTTCTGCGACGCGAGCGCCTACCGAACTGGCCGGTCGGGTTGGGGGCAACACCGTCAGGAACCTCCCCCCGAGGTTCGAGTTTCCTTCGAGAAACCGGATCGAGCGCGCTTCCTCCTGATGCGGACCCCGGTACTCGAGCACGTACAGCCCGTTCCGAACGTCGACCACGTAGATCAGTCCGTCCTGGATCACGGGATAGCTCCACATGACGACTTTGTCCAGGCCAGAGCTCAATGCCGGGTCTTCGGTGACCACCGCGTCCAGCGGCTCCGGGAGGAACTCAGCAACGTGGGCCGGACGGGCCGGGACCGCGGTCGTGAGCACCTGGAGTCCGGCGCTGTGCCATGTGACGAAGGCGAGGTGCTCGGTGACCGTGGGGTTGTGCGAGGAGAAGCTCGAGCGGCGGTCGCGTTCCCCATGAATCTCGCCGCACCGGGTGGGGTCGTTGTAAGGTAAGAGGCGGTACTCAGAGACAACGTTTGGCGCGCCCGGCTCGGCGACGTCGATGATCCGGACCCATCCCCAAGGGCAACCGCCGCCGGGTTCCTCGCTGCCGTAGACCTCGTCGGTTGTGAGGACAAGGTCACGGCCGGGGATGGGGACCGCGCTGTGCGGACCCCAGCCTTCCCAGTGAAGCCGCCTGTCGACCGGGGTGGCCAGCCGGATCTCGGGGTCGGCATCGCCTCGCGCGACCTCGGAGGTATCGATCATGAAGAATCCACGCGTGAGGTGGGCAAGGTATGCGAGGCGTCCGTCGGGCGAGACCGAAAGCGAGTGGAGGTTGTCGTCCGGGCCGGAGTCGGGGAAGTCCGCTCCCCAAGCGGCCACCTCGTGGAACTCACCCTCACGAGCCCCGGAGATGTCGGTGACCAGTATGGTGTCGCCTCGAGACCCAGGTGTCGACATGAACAGCAGAGCCCGTCCCTCATCGTTCGGGTCTTGCCAGAGGAAGAACTCGTGGGGCATCGCGGAGGGTTCGTACGTGGACACGAGCCGGGGTTGCCTCGCGAGGTCGCCACCGATGTCGTAGAAGCGGATCGTCCATCTAACGAACTCGCGCGCGCATTCGTGGATGATGGGGTCACAGCCGAAGTTGAGGACGAGTAGGAGTTCCTGCTCAGGCCAGATCCGAAGCTCGCGCGACGTCTCCCCGGGATTTCCTTCGTCGGGAGGCCCGACCTCACCAACGATCTTGGGGCGGGCTGGATCTCGGATGCTGACGACGAGCACCCCCGGGTGAAGGTGGCCCTCGGAGCCGTCCGTCCGGCTCCCCACGTACGCGTGGTCGCCCCACACGGCCAGCCCGGCGTTCATGCCCCGCTTGTAGAGAGGGCTGTGCCCGACAAGCGCAAGGAAGCCTTCCGGTGAGGGGGTCTGCCGCAAAGGCGTGGGTGCTGTGCTGGTGGTCGTAGGGATCGGCGCCCCGCCTCTGGTGCAGGCGCCGGCGGCAAAGGCCATCAAGCAGACGGCGCTTCGCTGGCCCGCGGACGACGCGGCCCACGGAAGCGGGCGACCCCTCGACCCTTCAACACTTGCTCAAGAAACCCCGTCCGCTCTGAGGACGCAAGGTCCCAGCCGGTGTCCTGCCGCCGAGGCCCTTGGCGCTGCCCGTATGGTTGCCGCAGGCAAGCGGGTCAGGAGGTTCTGGGAATTCGAGCCCTGTCACGCGCCTATCGGTGCGCGAACTCGCCTCTCAGACGCCGATCGCGACGGCATGAACGACGAGCCCGCGCGATTCGGCACCGATCAGTCAGGACTACCCCCGGCGAACCGGGGTCGCTCAGGACTCGTCTTCCAGCCGCTCGGGCGATGCCCCCACATACAGGACGATCGGCGTTCCCGGGTCGACGATCTCACTGACGACGGGATCCGTGCCGACGACCTTACCGGGCGGGCCCGGGGTCGGCTCTGCATCGATG
>JBOGVI010000402.1:0-6245 GCA_050692695.1 Actinomycetota bacterium | reverse complement strand
AATCATGGATCATGCGGTGGGCGTCGTAGAGGGGCCAGTTCGAATCCTCCTGGCCGTTGGACAGTCCCTGTTCAGGGACGCGGTCAAGGTCGTGCTGGAGAGCGAGCCCGACCTCCAGGTGGTGGCGGTCGCCCGGGATGGCCTCCAGGCGGTGGCCGAGGCAGAGCGGACGCGTCCCGATGTGGCCGTCGTGGACGCGAATCTCCCCAACTGCAACGGCATACGGGCAACGTTACTCATCAAGGCGAACGTCCCTGACTGCAAGGTGTTGGTCCTCTCCAGCGAGGAGGACCAGCGGGCGCTCGTGGCCGCCCTGGAGGCGGGGGCGAGCGGCTACCTCACCAAGGCGTGTCCCCTCGCCGAGCTAATCGAGGCGACGCGTGCCATCCACCTGGGGGACACGCTCATCCCGCCACGCATGCTCGGCACCCTCCTCACCGGCCTCATCCACCGGCGGCGCGAGCAGGACGAGGCGCTCCGCCGCAGCTCACGACTCACGCGCCGCGAGCGGGAGGTCCTCGTGCTCCTGGCGGAGGGGGCGGACAACGACGCCATCGCCCGGGCGCTCGTCATCAGTCCCCAGACCGCTCGGACCCACATCCAAAACGTCCTGGGCAAGCTGGGGGTCCATTCGCGGCTCGAGGCCGCCGCCTTCGCACGACAGAACGGGATCATCGAAGACCTGGTGGGCGCGGACCACTGGATCCAGTCAGCTTCCTTCGCCGTGCGTTGATGCGCCGAGGAGACCGTGACGCGCGGCGAATTGGACGACTTCGAGACGGCTATGCAGACCGAGCTTCCTGTAGAGATTCTGCAAATGAGTACGGACCGTGTGTCCGCTGATGGCGAGCCGACCCGCGATCTCGTCGGGGGCGAGCCCCTCCGCCAGGGATCTCAGCACCAGACGCTCACGTCTCGTCAGGGTGCGCAGCAACTCCACGCCTTCGGGCCGGAGGGGGTCCGTTCCCTGGGGGGCATCGCCCTTGGCGGCCAACAGCGCAGCCACGACGGTGGCGGCATCGGCCGTGTCTGGAAGAGCCCTCTCGTCTCCGCTCCCCGTCTCGCCGAGAACGACGACGGCGGTACCCGGCCACCGTCGTTCCACCTGCCGGGCGAACGTAGCTGGGTCGACCCTGGGGAGGCCTTCGATCACGAGTACCGCGGACGGCTTGATTCGGGCCACCGCTGCCAAGGCCAGCAGGCCGTCGCCGACCGCGACCGTCCGCCATCCGATCTCGCGCTCCACATATCTCGCCGCCGCTTCGGAGAACAGGCGGTCCGAGGAAGCCACCAGGACGGTGCGCGGTTCGGCGCTCATCCGAGGTCCAAGGTCGGTCCCTCGATCCGCAGCACGCGGACCGAGGGCTCCCCAGCCCCTGCATGCAGGGCCATCCGCGCCGCCTCGGCCCTGCTGTGGACACCTAACTTCCGGAGGATGTTGCCGACGTGGGTGCGAACCGTGTGCGCGCTGAGATGGAGCTTTCTGGCGATGGCGCCGTTGTCCAACCCTCTGGCCAGGAGGTCCAGGACGTCTCGCTCCCTGCTCGTCAGACCGGCCAGCTCGGGGCGACCGATCTCTTGCGGGGCGGCGACCTTCCGGGCTCGCCTCAGGGCGTCACCGAGCCGATCCGGGTTCACGACGAACCGTCCGCTCAGCGCCTGCTCGACCAGGGGCGGCAGATCGTCCACGCCGAGGTCGTGCCCGAGGCATCCGGCAGAGCCGGCCGCGGCCACCTCGAGCAGCACATCACCCTCGTCGCGTCGGGTCAGGACCACCACACGGACCCGTTCGCGTACGCGCCGGATGAGGCCGAACCCGGAACCCGGCGCCAACCGAAGTTCGGTGAGAACGACGTCGGGCGACAGGTCCGACGTCATCTGCTCCGCTTCGCGCTCATCGCCCGTCCAGGCGACGACCTGCAGGCGGCCCCCGTCCTCGAGTGCCGCCGCCAGGGCCTCGCAGAAGAACGGCTGCGGATCGACGATCAGAACGCGGGGTGGCATGGGGCACATGGTATGCCTCCCTGCCCGGGGTCTCATCCGTCAAACGGACGAGGAGGTGTGATGGCTGTGCCGGCCAGGCTTCGTTCTCGCTGAGAGGAAGAACTCGACCGCCTAGGTTGGGTGGTCACGGATCACTACTCGGTCGCGGGGATGAACTTCGCCGTCCGGAGCACGAACGTGGGCTTCCTCGAACTGGTTCGGGGGTACCTCGGCCCGTTCCGTGTGGACGGCGGGGCGGAAGACGTCCTCTACTCGGCGGACAGTGGCCAGGAGAAGGCGCTGCCGGGAGGCAAGACCGTGCACGCGATCAGCCGCCTATATCTTGGAGGGCTCAGGATCTTCTACGGCCTGGACAAGGATCAGATGGCTGGACGGTTGATCGGCTCGATTCGGGACAAGATCACTTCCTATGAAGACCAGTACGTGCGCCTTCGGACCGGAGCGGTGACGCTCGACGAAGGCGCGCTGATCATGCCGTCGCCGGCAGAACCACGATTGCCCGCGCTCGTCGCCATGCTCACGCGGTCGGGGGCTCCGTACCTGGGGGACGAGCTCGTTCACATCGACCCGGTCCTACGCCAGGCGCACGGGGTCTCGTCTCCTCCGCTGCCCCTGCTCATCAACGAGCCGGAGCTGCCGTTCTTCCCCGAGCTCCGCAGGGAGCCGGCTCGGCGCCGGCGAAGGGAGCGAGAGGAAGCATCGACGGTCACCCGCCGCCCCGTCGTCCTCAAGGAGCTGAACGCCGAACCGGCCGAACCTGCTCCAGTTCGATGGATCGCGTTCCCATATTTCGTTCCAGGGGCGATCACCGAGTTCCAGCCGATGGCTCGGTCCGAGGCGCTCTTCCGCTTCTCTCAGGCCCTTTTGAACTTCAACATCTGGGGGGACAGGGCGTTCATCCTGCTCCGCGAGATGCTGGAGGGCGCCTCCGTTTCGCGTCTCATCGTGGGCTCCCTCCCTGACGCGGCGGAGCTTCTGAGGTCTGGGAATCCGACGCTGCTTGCGGGGTGATGGAGTGACCGACGAACGACCGCTTGGGGAGCGTGGAGCCGACGATACCAACGAAGACCTGAACGGGGGTCCGGGCCCCTCGGAACACGATCACTATCGGCTGCTGTCGGTCGCGTACCGCGTCCGCTCGGCGGATGCGCGATTCACCGACGCGCTGAGATGGCATCTGGCTCCGTTCCGGCGCCCCGGTCCGGATCCGCAAAGCATATCGATCACCATGAGGATCCGGGAAGAGGACGCCGAGGAGGACGAGCCCTGGTACTCGTTCTTCATCGGGTACGAGCTGCGTTTCCGGCACCGCCTGCTGACGGAAGTGCTTTCGCACGCGATCTGGGACCTGCACTCGATCGTTCCCAAATGGACGAAGGATTTCGTGCTCCTCCATGCGGGCGCGGTGACCTCCAACGGCGGGGCATGGCTGCTGCCCGCACGGATGGATTCTGGGAAGTCGTCCCTCGTGATAGCGCTACTGGAGTTGGGCTTCGGGTACCTCTCCGACGAGGTCGGTGCCATCGACCCGATCACTGGCCGGGCCTACCCCTTCGAGAAGCGGCTCACGCTCGATTGGACGGCGCTCCGGCTGTTGCCCGGGCTGCGGGAGAGGCTCGCGGACAGACCGGACCTCACCAGGCAGCTTGCCCAGACGTTCCTGGAACCGGAGGATTTCGGAACGATCACGATGGGGCCGTCCCCGATCCAGACGCTGGTGTTCCCGGCACCCGTCTGGGACGGTCCACCCAACCTTGTGCCCATCCGGCGCAGCGAGGCGGTCGAGCTAATGGCCACGAACTCGTTCAACCTGTATCGCTACGGGGAGCGAGGCGTGGTCCTGCTCTCCCGGATCGCGGCGGAGGCGCCCGCCTTCCGGCTGGAGGGGGGAACGCCCCGCCAGCGGGCGCAGATCCTGGCGGAGCGACTGGCCTGAGCCCGCAAAAGAGCCCACAAATGGAGAAGGGCGGCGTTGCCGCCGCCCTTCCATCTCAGGTCAGATCGATCACGCCGTCGAGCAGGTGAACGTCACGCTGCTCTCGTTGCACGTGAAGCAATCGGGGTTGCAGAAGTTGCTGTTTGGGCACTGGTTCCCCGGTGAAATGTTGCACCAGATGCCGCAGGGACCGTCGGGGTCGCCGAAGCCGTCACACCTGTCCCCGGGGTGGTCGGTGATCCCGTCGCACTTGCCCGTACACGTGTCCATACAGCTCTGGGCGGGGTCGGGGTGATCCTCGTCGGGCGAGTGGAAACAGCCCACCCTGGGCGTCCCGTTCGTCGACGCGAACGCTGGGGTCGCCGCGATGGTCTGGATGACCGGCGCCGCCCACGCCGCGGCGGCCGTGGTCGCCGCCGCCCTCCGGAGGAAGTCCCGCCGGTTCAATCCGGTCTTCTCCCGATCGCTCATCCTTACCTCCCTGCCTCTTCGAGCTTGACGAATGATAGGAACGCACTCCGTGCTCAGGCGATACGCGGAAGCGCGTAACTCTGCGGACCGGGGAGGGCGTCGAGCTTCAGCGAAAATCCCTGCTCAGACCGGGTCTCGAGCCTCGACTACGATCGGGGGCGTAGGTCATCGGCCGTCCCTGGCCTCGAGCTGTTCACGGGCGTCCTCGACCAGGCCGAGGGCGTCGAACTCGGCGATCACGGTAGTTACCTGTCCGTGGATCGTGCGGCGCTCGAGTCCGTACTCCTCCGAGATGTCCCGTGCGAGATCCGAGATGCTCCCGGACCCGTCGCACATATGCCACATCAGGGCCGCGGAAGGGTTGAGGTGATGGACGAGGCTGGATTCGTTGTCGTACAGGATGACCCCGTCCCCCATGTCGAGCTCAAGCACGTCTGCCCGTTTGCGGGGCGTGTAGTCGGCGGGCACCCTCAGGCTCTCCTCGAGCATCGGGAGGCGGCGGGCGGACGAGCTCACGGAGGAGTCACCGTCCTCTTCCGCGCCGTCGACAGATGGCCCCTCATCGGTGCCATATTCCGGCATCTGATGCTGCGGAAGCTCGGGCTCGTCCATGCTTTGGGAGTGTGCTGGCCCTGAAGGCCACAGACACGCGTCGTTCAGCGTAATTCTGGTCCCCCGCGAGGAATCCATCCCGCCAGGGCTACGCAGATCGTCGTAACAAAGGTACGCACCTTGAACCATGATGGACAGCTGGCGAAGTTGAGCTTTCCCCGCATTCGCGAAACCGATCGAGGTAGACGGCGAGTGAACGTTCGCAAGGTGCTACGTGTTTCGTCGTAGGCAAGTTACGCGCCGCGGTCGATGAGGGGCTCAGCCCGGCTGCCTACAGTCCGGGACATCCCGGCGGCACCGCCGGGTTTCTGGAGAAGACTGGAGGCGAGCTGCTTGGGTGTTCCGGAGAGGGACGTCGATGGCGAGTGCTTGAGCCTGCCCGAGAGGATCGTTGCCTTCCTCCGTCGGGATATCCCCCTCGCGCTCCTCGATCTGTGCGTCGTCGCCGCCGCGTACCTGGTCCCGCTCGTCGTCCGGTTCGAGGGAGCCGTTCCCGCCCGGTACTGGACCAACTTCCGGATCTTCTTGCCCCTGATCGCCGTCCTGCACCTCGCGGCCAACCGCGTCTTCGGCCTGTACGGCCAGATGTGGCGGTACGCGAGCGTGGATGAAGCCCGACGGGTTGTCGTGGCCGGGATGACCGCAGGTGGCTTCATCGTGGGGCTCGACACCCTGATCGGCCAGAATCTTCGGCCCCTCCCCCTGTCCGTGGTCATCTTCGGGGCTTTCCTGTCGCTCTTGGGGTTCGGGGCCGTTCGCTTCGAAAGCAGACTGTTCGCCGTCCGCCGGCGGACCGCGGTGGGCGATCGGATGCGGGTCCTTGTGGTGGGGGCGGGCGACGCAGGGGCCATGGTCCTCAAGGACATCCGGGGCAACCCGTCCCTGGGCCTCGATCCCGTGGGGGTCGTCGACGACGACGTCAGGAAGATCGGGCGAGCCCTCTACGAGGTATCGGTCCTTGGGAACCGAGCATCCATACCGTCTCTCGCGGCCCGCCTGCGGGTTGATCAGGTGTTGCTGGCCATCCCCTCGGCCACGGGGGAGGTGGTTCGCGACGTAGCCGCCTTGTGCGAGGAGGCCGACGTATCCCTTCGGGTCCTCCCTTCGGTCCGCGAGATCGTGGGAGGCCGGATCACGGCCCGGGACATCCGGGACCTCAGCATCGAGGACCTCCTGGGCCGGGAGCAAGTGCAAGTCGACCTGGAGGCCGTTCGGGCCATCC
>JBOGVI010000401.1:0-5396 GCA_050692695.1 Actinomycetota bacterium | reverse complement strand
GATCAGCTCCTCGCCCTGGGAGGCCACGCCAAGGGCGATGACCTCGTCGCGCTCGCCCAGGTGCATCCCGATCACGCCGGCCGTCTGACGGCCCATCGGACGGACCAGGCTCTCCTTGAACCGGATGGCCTGGCCCCGCCGCGATACCAGGATGACCTCGTCCTTTCCGTCGGTGAGGCGCACGTCGATCAGCTCGTCGCGCGGCTTCAGGTTGATCGCGGCCAGGCCCGTGCGCGCCGACCCGTACTCGGGCAGCGGCGTCTTCTTCACGATCCCCTTCTTCGTGGCGAACAGGATGTGCGCGCCCGCCGAGTACTCCTTGAGGGCGATGACCGCAGAGACCTTCTCGTCGCCGGTGATCGAGACGCCCTGGAGGTTTGCGGCGTAGGTCCCCCGCGCCGTGCGTCCGGCCTCCGGCACCTGGTGGACCTTGACCCGGTACACCTTGCCCCTCGTGGTGAAGAACAACAGCCATTGATGGGTGGTCGTGGTGAAGACGTGGCTGACGACGTCCTCCTCCTTGAGGTTCGTCCCCCGAACGCCCCTGCCGCCCCGCCCCTGGCGCCGGAACGCGTCGATGGGCTGGCGCTTCACGTATCCCGCCCGCGACACCGTGATGATCACGCCCTCCTCGGCGATGAGGTCCTCGACGTCCAGGTCGCCCTCGTCCGCCCGGATCTGCGTCCGGCGGGGATCGGCGTGCTTCTTCTTGATCTGCTCCAGCTCCTCCCTGATCAAGGCCTGGATCTTCTTGGGGTCCTTGAGCAGCGCCTTGAGGCGCCGGATCGTCCCCAGCAGGTCCTTGTGCTCCTGCTCGAGTTCCTCGCGGGCCAGACGGGTCAGGCGGCGGAGTGGCATGTCCAGGATGTGGTTTGCCTGGATCTCCGTGAGCTTGAACTGCTTCATGAGCTTCGTGCGGGCCTCCTCGGCGTCCCTGGAGCCTCGGATGATCTTGATGACCGCGTCGAGGTGCTGGAGGGCGATGAGCAGGCCCTGGACGATGTGGTCCCGCTCCTCGGCTTTCTTCAGCTCGTACTTGGTGCGGCGGGTGACGACGTCGATCTGGTGGTCGACGTAGTACTCCACCATCTCGGCCAGGTTCAGCACCCGCGGCACGCCGTCGACGAGCCCGAGCATGATCGCGCCGAAGCTCTCCTGGAGCTGCGTGTGCTTGAAGAGCTGGTTCAGAACGACCTGAGGGTTGGCGTTCCGCTTGAGGTCGATGACCAGCCGCATCCCCTGCCGATTCGACTCGTCCTTCAGGTCGGCGATGTCCCTGACCTTGCCCGAGCGCACCAGGTCGGCGATCTTCTCGGCCAGGCGGGCCTTGTTCACCTGGTATGGGAGCTCGGTCACGACGACGCGCTGCCGCCCCTGTGGGGTTTCCTCGATCTGGGTGATGGCCCGGACCTTGATCGATCCTCGACCGGTGGTGTAGGCATCGACGATGCCCTGCTTGCCGAGGATGGCGGCCCCCGTCGGGAAGTCGGGCCCCTTGATGAACTTCATCAGGCTCTTTGGCTTGCAGTCGGGGTGGTCCAGGTAGTAGACGACCCCGTCGATCACTTCCCCAAGGTTGTGAGGCGGGATGTTGGTGGCCATCCCCACCGCGATGCCGCCCGCCCCGTTCACCAGGAGGTTCGGGAACCGCGACGGGAGCACCGCAGGCTCCTGCTCGTACCCGTCGTAGTTGGGGACGAAGTCGACGGTCTCAGCCTCGATGTCGCGGAGCATCTCCATGGCGATCTGCGCCAGCCGGGCCTCGGTGTACCGCATGGCCCCGGGCGGATCGCCGTCCACCGACCCGAAGTTCCCATGGGGGTCCACCAGCGGATACCGCAGAGAGAAGTCCTGGGCCATCCGGACCATCGCCTCGTACACCGGGTCCGTGCCGTGCGGGTGGTACTTCTTCACCACCTCGCCGACCGCGGCGGCCGACTTGCGATAGGGACGGTCGGGCCGAAGGCCCGACTCGAGCATGGACCACAAGATCCGGCGGTGGACCGGTTTCAGGCCGTCGCGGACGTCGGGTAGGGCCCGCCCCACGATGACCGACATGGCGTAGTCGAGGTAGGAGCGCTGGATCTCCTCCTCGATCTCGACCGGTTCGATCCTCCCGGTCAGCAGCGTGAGGTCGCCGCCGCCGCCGCTCGCCCGTCGCCTAGACATCCAGGTTCTGCACGAGCTTGGCGTTGGCTTCGATGAAGGCCTTCCGTGCCGGCACGTCCTCGCCCATCAGGACGGTGAACAGCCGGTCCGCGGTCGCGGCGTCCTCCATCGTGACCTGGAACAGGATCCGGCTCTCCGGGTTCATCGTCGTCTCCCATAGCTGGACCGCGTCCATCTCGGCGAGGCCCTTGAACCGCTGGGGGGAGTCGAGCTTCTTCCCACCGTTCTGCTTGCGGAACGCCTCCCACTCCCGCTCCGTGTAGAAGTAGTGGGGCGTGCGGTCCACGCTCACCAGGTACAGGGGTGGCTGCGCGATGTACACGTAGCCCGCGTTGATCAGGTCCCGCATGTTCCGGAAGAAGAACGTGAGCAGCAGCGTGCGGATGTGGGCCCCGTCCACGTCGGCGTCGGCCATCAGCACGATCCTGTGGTAGCGGGCCTTCGTGACGTCGAACTCCTCTCCGATGCCCGTCCCGATCGCCGTGATGAGCGCCTGGATCTCCAGGTTCTCAAGGATCTTGTGGAGCCGGGCCTTCTCGACGTTCAGGATCTTGCCCCGGATGGGCAGGATGGCCTGGGACGCCCGGTCCCGGGCCTGCTTGGCGCTGCCGCCGGCCGAATCGCCCTCCACCACGAACAGCTCGCACAGGGCCGGGTCGGTCAGCTGGCAGTCCGCCAGCTTGCCGGGAAGCGAGGTGGAGTCCAGGAAGGACTTGCGCCGGGTGAGGTCGCGGGCCTGCTTGGCCGCGATCCGCGCCTTGGCGGCCTGCTCGGCCTTCATCACGATGCGTTTCGCTTCACCCGGATGCTCCTCGAGCCACGTGGCGAGCAGTTCGTTGACCGTGGTCTCCACAAGCGAGCGCATCGAGGTGTTGCCGAGCTTGGTCTTGGTCTGGCCCTCGAACTGCGGATCTCGCAGCTTCACCGACACGATGCCGACCAGGCCCTCTCGGATGTCCTCGCCGATCAGGTTCTCCTCCTTCTCCCTAAGGAGGTTCTTCTGCCGCGCGTACCGGTTGATCACGTTGGTCAGGGCCTTCTTCAGCCCTTCCTCGTGCATGCCACCCTCGGTGGTGTTGATCGTGTTGGCGAAGGAATAGAGCGACTCCGCGTAGCCGGTGTTCCACTGAAGGGCCACCTCCACCTCGGCCGAGCCGTCCCGCTCCTTGCCCTCGAAGTGGATCACCCGGGTGTGAACGACCTCCTTGTTCGCTTGGAGGTGCTTCACGAAGTCGGCCAGGCCACCGGTGGCCTTGAAGACGTCCTTGGTCGGCGGGTCCTCTCGCTCGTCCGCCAGATGGATCTCTAGGCCCTTCGTGAGGAATGCAAGCTCCTGGAGCCGCTCGATCAGGATCTCCCGCTTGAACCCGATCTCCTCGAACACCTCGGGGTCGGGCCAGAACTTCACGACCGTCCCCGTCTTCCTGCTGGCCTTCCCCTTCGTCAGCTTCTTCGTAGCCTTCCCCCGCGAGTAGGACTGGGTCCAGAGGTACCCGTCCCGCTCGACCTCGACCGTCAGCCGCTCGGACAAGGCGTTCACCACCGAGACGCCGACGCCGTGAAGGCCACCGGAGATGCGGTAGCCGCGTCCCCCGAACTTCCCGCCGGCGTTCAGCGTGGTGAGAACGACCTCCAGGGCCGGGCGACGGTCCTTCGCCTTCGGGATGGGCTTGACCGGGATGCCTCGGCCGTTGTCGGCCACCCGGCATCCCCCGTCCTCCAGCAGGGTGACCACGATCCTGTCGCAGTGCCCGGCCATGGCCTCGTCTACCGAGTTGTCCACCACCTCGTAGACGAGGTGGTGGAGCCCGCGCTGGCTGGTCGTTCCGATGTACATCCCGGGCCGGAGGCGGACGTGCTCCACGCCCTCCAGGACCGTGATGTCGGCGGAGGTGTACTCGCCTCGATCCGCCGTCGGCATCTTTCGTGTGGCCAATGAACCTCCCCGCTCACCCCGCCAGGCGGCGCGCGGAGCCGCTTCCATGAGGGGGCCTCACGCGGGGGAACTACACGTCCAATTCTACCATCGCAACCGCCCTCCGCCCGGTGTCGGTGGCACTGCGAAACCTTTGCCTCACAAGCCTCTCTGCGGTTCGGGGCGGATCACGATCCGCACCTTCCGGACCTCGTCGGATCCGAGCGTTTCATTGGCCCGACCGCGGATCTCGTCGGCCAGGAACCGGGCTTGCGCGCCCCACGGCCCGGAGCTCGCGGCAACCACGAGGACGCCTTCCTCCAGGCTCACCGGGGCGGACTCTGAGGCCAGGCGGGGCCCCACCACCAGTTGCCACTTGGCGGCCAGCCGCCCCACGGGGAGTCCCCGGGCGAAGGCTCGTTCCCGAAGAAGCCCGTCCACCACGTCGCCGATGGGCGTGCTCTCGATAGTTCGCTCGTCCTTCCGGCCCCGCCGCCACATTCCCGACCGCATCACCCTCCCCCGCTTCCCGGGTCGCTTGTTGAGACCCCCGAACCCCCGCTTCGGACCGTAACCGCACCCGCCGACACGTCCCACACCGCGTCCGCGTGCGCCGGGACGTGCGCCTCGTCGGCGACCGACAGCACAACTTGGCCTCGGGCGGAGAGCCGCTCCCCCACGCGCGCCTGGCGCTGGGGGTCCAGGGCGGAGAAGGGATCGTCAAGCAGCACGACCGGCCGCTCCCCCGCCTCCTCTCCCAGGGCCTCGGCCAACCCCAGGCGTAGGCACAGCGCCGCCCCCCAAGCCTCGCCGTGGGAGGCGAACGCCCGGGCCCTGAGATCCCGCACGGCGAGCTCCAGGTCGTCCCGGTGCGGACCGACCAGGCTGGTCCGGCGTACCAGCTCGTCCTGCCGTCGCTCCGCCAGGCGCTCCCGGAAGGCCTCCTCCAGGTTTTCGCCCCACACCGATGGCCGGTACTCGCTCGCCAGCCCGTACCCCGCCAGCACCCCGAATTCCTCCTCCGCCCCTGGGGCAAGGCGCGCCACCGCCTCCGTCCGCAGCCGCATGACGGTGCACCCGTTCTCCACCAGTTCCCGATCCCACGTCTCGAGGTCCGCCGGCCCCGCCCGGCCTTCCCAGTCTTTGAGGAGGCGGTTCCGCTGCCGAAGGGTCCGGTCGTACGCCGTAAGGGCCGACTCCTTGAGCGGCCACAGCGACGTCACGGCCTCGTCCATGAACCTCCTTCGCTCCGATGGATCGCCCCTGACCACGTCCAGATCGTCGGGCCCGAAGAACGCCGCCCGGACCTGCC
>JBOGVI010000400.1:0-4920 GCA_050692695.1 Actinomycetota bacterium | reverse complement strand
GCCCGGTCGCGCGCGCCCTGGAGCTCCACCAACACTCGGATCGCGCCGCAGGAGGCCCGGTGCCCCTGGAGGAACGGGATGCCGGCCCGGTCCACGAACTCCCTCGCCGCCGTGCCGTAGGCGAGCGGGCTCATCGCCACCGACGCGAACACCACGCCGGTGTCCTGGTGGAGCTGGCGGGCCCGGGCCAGCACCGGCTCGGCCCACACGCCCTCCGATTCCAGGCGGGGCGGGAACGCATCGAAGCCCACAAGCCCGACGCCGGGATCGCCGGCCAGCGCGTCGAGGGCACCCACGAACATCTCGGTCTCCACCGCGGCCTGGCCGGTCACGTCGAGTGGGTTGTTCTGCCCGGCGAACGCAGGCAGGGCCTTCCGGAGGCGCCGTTTCGTGGCCGCGGTGAACTCCGGAAGGTCGAGCCCGGCCGCCCCCGCCGCCTCGGCGAACAGCGTGCACGCGCCGCCCGACTGGAGCGCTGCCGCGATCCCGGGCGCCCGGAGCTTCCGATGGTGGGACAGCAGCACGGCGGCCTCGAACATCTCCACGGGCTCGGCCACGAGGATGACGCCCAGGCCGCGGAGCCACGCGTCGCGGAGCGCGGCGTCCCCGGCCAACGCGCCGGTGTGGGCCACGATGGAGCGCCGCGCCGCATCGCTCCGGCCCTCCGGGGCGCAGACCAGGACGGGCTTTCCTGCCCGGCGAAGGGCGTCCAGGCCGCGAGCGATCCCCTCCACGTCGCGCACGGTCTCGACGTAGGTGGCGACCAGCTCGGTGTGGGGGTCGGACGCGGCCCACGCGAACATGTCGCCCAGGCCGACGACCGCCTCGTTCCCGACACCCAGGATGATCCGAAGACCCACCCCGCGGTCGGAGGCCATCTGGCTCATCGTCCAGGCCACGGTCCCGCTCTGCGAGATGACGCTCGTGTCGCCGGGGACCGGCTCCGGAGGCGGCGTGGTGCCGTACGGCGCCACCCGGTCCACGTAGTTCACGAACCCCTCGACGTTCGGACCGAGGACGGGAAGCTGATGCTCCATGGCCACCTTCCGGAGCTCGGCTTGGAGCGCCTGCCCCTCCGGCCCGGCCTCCGCGAAGCCGCTCGAGATGACCATGGCGGTTCGGACCCCGGCCGTTCCGCAGTCGTCCACCATCCGAACCGCGACCCGGGCCGGCACGACGACGACGGCGAGGTCCACACCGCGCGGCAGCTCCAGCACGGACTTCAGGCACGGCCGGCCCCACACCTGGTCGTACTTGGGGTTGACGGGGTACAGCTCGCCCCGGTACCCGAGGTGCATGAGGCTCCGGAAGACCTCGGGCGCCCAGGAGTCCGGGGATTCCGACGCGCCGACCACCGCGATCGAGCTCGGCGAGATCAGCGGCCGGAGCGCCTTCGGGTTCACGCCTCCTCACCGCGGTACCGAGCGTCCCGCCAGGCGATGGCGGCCTTCAGGCCCTCCTCCTTGGTGATGCGACGGAACTCGTCGCGCTGGCGGAGGTTGGCCGCCTCGATCACCGCGTCGAGCTCGACGCCCGCGGCCACGCCCTCACGCATCCCGGACAGCTCCCACACCCGGTTGATGGCCCGCTTGGTCGCCTGAACTACCAGGGGCTCGTTCTTCGCGATCTGCTCGGCCAGCGCCAGCGTGGCGGCGTCCAGTTCGTCACGAGGGACCACCCTGTTCACCAATCCGATCCGGAGGGCCTCGTCGGCGGGGATCCGGTCTTCGCCGGTGAACATCAGCTCCTTCGCCTTCCGAGCGCCCAGCACCCACGGCAGGAGCATCGTCACCACCCCCGAGCCGAACCGGATGTCCGGGTACCCGAAGTAGGCGTCGTCGGAGGACACACACAGGTCGCAGGAGAGCATCAGGTCGGTCCCCCCGGCCAGGCAGTAGCTGTGGACCTGGGCGATGACCGGCTTGGGATGGTCGAAGAACTCCAGCATCCGCTCAGCCGAGCGCTCCAGCTCGCGGAACCATGCCGCGGAGTCCATGGGGCCGGCATCCGCGTCCTCGGCCAGGTCGTAGCCGGCGCAGAACGCGCGGCCCGCCCCCCGAAGGATCAGCACGCTCACTCCTTCGTCCCCGGCCGCCTTCGCCAGGGCCCCAGACAGCGCCTCGATGAGTTCTCCGTTCAGCGCGTTCAGCGCCTTAGGGCGGTTCATCGTGAGCCGCCGGACGAGGCCGATCGTCTCCTCCATCACCACGAGCTCGCCCATGGCGCGCATCATACGCAGGGTCCGAACGCGGGCCGCGACGAGCTTGAGGCCGAGGTTGTCGCGAGCGTGCAGCACGGTCACCTCGATTCCCGGTCGGAGACCTCCGTTACCTCGGCCACCGGGGCCAGGCCCGCTCCCCTCCTCCCACGTTTGGCGGTCTCTGCATGAGGGGAGTGGGTTGCGGGGAGTGGGTTGCGGGGGCCCCGGTCGTGTGCTACTTGTGCTTTTGAACGGGCAGTCAACCCTAGGAGGACGCCGTGATGCGACACCCGCGTGAGGGCTGGAAGAGCCGGATGAGCCGCCGGGACTTCCTCCGCCGGTCCGCCGGGGCGGCGGTAGCCCTTCCAAGCCTCTCAGCCATCCTCGCCGCTTGCGAGAGGCCCGGCGCCATCGAGGGGGAGGGCGGGTTCCAGGTCGCTCGGCCCGATAACCCGGTGACCCTTCCCCTGAACGGCGAGCCCATCCCGGACGGCCTGCGGCCCGAGAAGGACGCCGTCCTCCAGATCTTCAACTGGGACCAGTACGTTTGGAAGAGGGTTGTCCAGGAGTTCGTGGACCAGTTCGGGCTGGCCGGCTTCGAGATCACGACGTTCGACAACATGGACGAGGCGGTTGCCAAGATGCAAACCGGCCAGCTCCAGCTCGACGTCTTCTTCCCCACGTACGACGTGCTCGGCAAGCTCGTGGCGGCGGATCTGCTCCAGCCGCTCAACCAGAGCTACATCCCGAACCTCGAGGCGAACGCGTGGCCCGTGTACCAGAACCCCTTCTACGACCAGGAGTGGAGATACTCGGTTCCCTACGTCGTGTACACAACCGGGATCGGGTACCGCAGGGATCACATCTCGGATGAAACCATCCAAGGCATGTCCAACCCCTACGAGATCCTGTGGGACCCCCAGTACAGCGGCAAGGTCGGGGTCTACAACTCCTATCGCGACGCCATCGCCATGGCCCTGCTCAAGAACGGGATCACCGACATCAACACAGGCAATCCTGAGAGCATCGAGATCGCCAAGAACGACCTCATCGCCATGATCGACCTGGTGAACGTCCGGAACTCGATCAACGGCGCCTACAAGAAGCTCCCGGAAGGCGAGTATTACCTCCACCAGGCGTGGTCGGGTGACATGACTGCCGGGTGGGGCTACGTGCCTACCTATACCGTCGAGACGTACACGACGCTCGGGTACTGGTTCCCGGACGACCGCGTGGGCGTGGTGGACAACGACCTCATCGCCATCCCCAGGAACGCCCCCCACCCGGTCGCAGCCCACTACTTCCTGAACTACCTGCTCGACTTCAAGCACGCGATGGACAACTTCTCCTGGGTCGGGTACCAGCCGCCGCAGAACCGGGCCGACCCCGACACCCTCACCAGCGCGGAGGGCCGCTACTCCAAGATCTCGAACTGGGCGGAACCGGCACAGTACGTGCTTCCGTGGATGGAAAGAGCGGTCGTCCGGAAGGAGGATTTCGACGTGGGGTACCGCCTCGCCGAGCTAAGCCCCCAGGTCGACGCCCTCTGGCACGACGCCTGGCAAGTGTTCAAAGCGGGTGTCTGTGGCCGGGACGGCCGTCGAACCGCCACCCCCCCTCGGTCGGCGTCGATCGAAAGCCGAACCGAGCGACAGGAGCGGGGTCCGGTATCCCAGGTGGTTCTGGCCCTCGTTTGCGATGCCGGGCACAGTTTGGCTGCTTGTCCTGTTCGTCCTGCCGTTCTACGTCATCCTGTCCGTCGCCTTCGGCACGGTCGACCTCTTCCGAAACCCGCTCCCCGTGTGGCAGCCGTGGTACTGGACCACAACCCACGTCCGGGACGTCTTCGGCAAGCTCTTCGGCAGCAACGCGTTCCTTCAGCCCGCCGTCATCCGCACCTTCCTCTACGTCGCCGTCGCCAGCGCGATATGCCTCGTCGTCGGCTACGCCGTTGCCTACTATGTCTCCCGATTCGGCGGGCGGCGAAAGACCCTCCTGCTCGTCCTGCTGATCTCGCCGTTTTGGATCAGCTACCTCATGCGGATGCTTGCCTGGGTGAACCTGCTCCAGGACGAGGGCTACGTGAACCGGCTTCTCCAGTTCCTCAACCTCATCCCCGAGCCGGTTCACTGGCTGGAGGGGAAGCCGATGACGGTGATCCTGGGTCTGGTCTACGGCTACATCCCCTACATGATCCTCCCGCTGTACGGGTTCCTGGACCGAATCGATCCCGATCTCCTCCAGGCCGGCCGCGACCTGGGGGCCAGCCCAGTCCGTACCTTCCTGCGCGTGACTCTGCCCCTTTCCAGGCCTGCCATCCTGGCCGGCCTCGTGATCGTCTCGCTTCCCATGTTCGGCGACTATTACACCAACAACATGCTCTCCAATTCGCCAAGGACGACCATGATCGGGAACCTCATCGATGATGCGGTCGGCTCCCCCGGACAGGGCCCGCAGGCGGCGGTGATCGTGGTTCTCCTGATGATCATGCTCATGGTTCCGATGCTCTACTACATGCGGAGCACCCAGAAAGCCTCGGGGGCGGAGTGAGCGAGACCGTCGCCACCCGCGCCGGCATGCCGAAGCTCGCCACGACGCAGCCGGTCGCGAGGGGATTCCGCCACTGGTGGAAGGATCCGTGGAGGAAGCCGAGGTTCCTGGAGGCGCTCACCTGGGCGTACCTCGCCTGGTCCATCGTGCCCGTGGCCATCGCTGTGCTG
>JBOGVI010000399.1:0-11459 GCA_050692695.1 Actinomycetota bacterium | reverse complement strand
CTGCCGACGAGCGTCCGGACCACCTCGGTGGCGAGGATCTCGCCGTTCTGCACCACGCCACTGCCTCGACGTGACGAAGAGGATGAGGGCGGCGAACGGCCGACATCGGGTCCCCCGTCGACCCGGACAACGAGCCGCCGGCAGGTGAGCTCATCCGTGGGCTGGGCGCCCATGCACGGTACGAGCTCGACACGCTGCCCCGTCCCTTCGTACACGCCCTCGTACACACCGAGAGGGCTGACGTCGGGCCGCTTGCGACCGGTGGGGCGGAGGAGGATCACGCCCACGATCGTGGCCACCGCGAGTACCGCGGCCGCCGCGGTGAAAGCGCGACTCCCTGCCGGCGACCGCCCCGCAGCCCGCGTCGAGACTGATCGGGGGTGGGGCGGTGCGCCACCTACATACCCTTCAGCACGGGCGCAGAGGGCGTCTTGAAGTCCATGCCGGGTAGTGTGGGGCGCACGAGGAGGTGGACCTCGCGGCGCGCGCTGGAAGATAGGACGCGTGAGGGAGGACGACATGGATGCGGCGAAGGAACGCGAAGCGAAGTTCGACAGAGGGGACACCGGGAGGTTCACTGGGGAGGTGTGGCTCCGCTCGGGGCCGGCAGCGCCCGACGGAACGAACGTGGGGGTGGTGCACTTCTCGCCCGGCGCGCGCACCCACTGGCACGCGCACCCCGGCGGGCAGTTCCTCTTCGCGATGAGCGGTCGGGGGCGGGTCCGTTCTCGCGGCGGGCCCGGCCATGTGCTCGAGCCCGGCGACATCGTGTTCGTCCCGGCGGGGGAGTGGCACTACCATGGGGGCGGCCCGAACAGCCCCCTGGTGCACGTCGCGGTGAACGGCGGCGGGGCGCCCGAGTGGGGAGATCCCGTGACCGGCGAGGACTACGACGACGGGTTCATCTCCGAGTGAGTCGCCTGGAGCTCATCGACCCGCCATGGCCATGGCCACCATGAGGGTGAGGCGTCCGCGGAGGCTCCGGGACGGCTCCCTCTCGGAACCACTCCCAACCTCGTGTGAACGTGTGCTGCAGGACGTCGGCCACACCATCCGTCGTGCGTACGATCCTGTGGGCGAAGTCGTAAGGCGCGTCGAAGGGCGCTCGTAGAGGCGCCGAAGGCCTCCTGGTCCCCTCCACCCGCTGGGGCCGCCAGGTCATGGTCCGACTGCGCCCGGCAGTCTCGGCCCGGCATGGCGCACACCTCTCTTCTGCCGATGATGACAACCGTTCGGCCCGCTGAACAGGGTGACCGTGGCGGCCAGGTCCTTGTCTCGGGTCTCCAGGAGCCCAAGGCGGGGAGAGGGCGAGGACCTCACCCGAGGGTTGCCGGACCTCCCGGCCGCCCGGGGCTCCTCCATTGACCTCTGGACCGGACCCCCCCGCCATCGAGGTCGCCGACGTGGCAGGTACGGACGCAGGTGGCGGGAAGCGAGCCAACTTCGTCAACCACGAGAAGCGGAAGCGCGGGAGGCGACGGCGGTTTTGGTCGAGATACCCCGCCCGGGTGGCATCTCCCAGGCGGGGCCACCCATGGGTGGCCGTGGATCAGTGCGGGATCGCGTGAGCTTGGTCTGGCAGCCCGTCTCCGTCACTGTCCGCGTCGCTCGCAGTTGGATCGAGGGATCCCTGCCACACGTACGTGGCGTGCGTCAGCCCCGTCACCTCGGCCACGTAGGCGCCGCTGGGCAGATTCGAGATCCACCCCGTCCGGAAGTTGCCGCTCGTGTCGGTGGTCCCCGAGAACGTTCCACCGGCCGGGCCCGTCAGCACGATCGTCACCGAGGCGTCCGGCGCCACGGCATCCGTGGATTCCGGCACGCCGTCCGCGTCGGAGTCGCGACGGACGGTGACGATGATCCGCTCGTCGTGCATCTGCCCGCGCCTGCCGCGAAGGCGGGAATCGAAGGCGATGTTCCACACGTACATCCCGTTCGGGTCGGCCTGCCCGCTCACCTGGGCGGTGGTCTGCTTGGGGCCCGAATCAGTCACTCCGTCGTTGACGACGAGGGTCACCGTATAGGTGCCAGCCGCCGCGTAGGTGTGCGCGAGGATTTGGCTGGTCGTGCTGGCCATGGACCCGTCGCCGAAATCCCATTTGTAGGTGAGGGCCTGGTCGTTCGCGGCGGTCCCGTCCTGGTTGTCGAAGTCGGACGATCCCGAGCCGTCGAACGCGATCGCCGTGCCCGCCACGCCTTGGTACGGCCCATCGGGGTCGGCGACCGGGACGTCGTTGACCTGGCTCACCGTCGCGGTGGCCGTGTCCGAGGCGGTTCCGCCTCTCCCGTCGCTCACCGTGAGGGTGGCGGTGAACATGGCGCCCCAGAGATACGCATGCGAGACGGTGGTGCCGGTCGTGGAGACCGGAGGGGTGCCGTCACCGAAGTCCCAGGTATAGGTGAGAGGGTCTCCGTCAAGGTCCGAGGAGCCCGCGCTGCTGAACGTCACCACCGCGTCCTCGGCCCCGCCATACGGACCGTTGGCCTCGGCGATGGGAGGGTTGTTGGGCGCCGCTTCGAGCGCGACCGCCCAGTTCCGGGTGCGCCAGTCGACCCCGTCGGGGTCGAGGGTGGCCACGTTCCACTCGTTCGACAGCCACACCGTCCCGGCCACCCCCGACACATCGAGCGGATCGGGGCGGGCCGCGGAATAGTCGCCCCACCGGCAGGGGCTGCACGAGAGGTCCTCGTTCGGGCCTGGCGACTGCTTGACCGTCACGAAGCCCGACTGCGGCTCTGAGCCCATCTTGTACACGAACTGAACGGCGGAGTAGGTCGACGAGGACGACGTGTTGAACCCCACGACCATGTTCGAGCCGAAGGCCGAGCCGGCAGGGCCGACCGCCCGGTCTGGGGAGACGGCGCCGTTCCACACGTACAGGCCGGGATCGCTCGCGACGCCCGACTGCAGGATCGAGCCCGCCATCGGATCGATCTCGTACCACCGGACCTCTGCTCCGGCACCCCCGAACACGGCATGGGAGGTCCACACGGCGTTCGCCCCGTACGCCGGGTCGACGCCGCTGACCGCGTGGGTGAGCCGGGCGTCGAGGGTGTCGAGAAGGTCCGAGGTGCCCTGCTGGGGAGCGTTGGCGGGCACGGTGAAGTGCGGGACTGGGATGCTCTGCCCCGGGGAGAGGCTGGCGTTCGTCCCCGCCTTGGTCACCCGGAATACGGTCAAGGAGTTGGCCCCTCCCCCCAGGGTGGGGTCGGGGAGGGCCACGACCCACCCGCTCCCGCTGGCGTCCGTCTGGATGGCCGGAACGGGCGTGGTCGCGAAGCTGTTGTCGGGGTTCTTGATCGCCGTGAACTTCCCGAGGTTGAACCCGGATGGGTCCGGGCACGACGCGAGCGGCCCGGCCGGCGGCTTGTCGAGCCACGCGACGTCCGACCCTAGGTATCCGAGGAGCCCGAAGAAGCCGAAGACGTTCGACCCGATGAGCAGGAAATCGTCACTGGTACCGAGCTTCGGGTAGTCGGGGATATCGACACCGTAACCGTAGTCGGCGAAGTACTTGCAGAAGTCGGCGGCGCTCTGAGGGTTCGCGTTCCGGCTCCAGCCGATCCCGAACGTGTTGTTCGAGATGTCCAGGATCAGGTAGTAGAAGAGTCCCGTATCCGGGTCCCAGAGGATCTGGGGGTCGCTCAGGCTGTGGCCGAAGAGCCCCGACAACTCCTCCATCGTTCCCTGAGAGATGAGTCCCCCGTTCCGGTCGTAGATCCCGAACCGCAGGTTCGTCAGCTGGATAAAGCTGTCAGGTCCGACGGCCCCAGTAGGATCCGGGGGCGTCAGGTCGGTCTGGAACTGCCCGTCCCAGCTTGGGCCAACCGTTGCCTCCCCGGCCGTTGCCGAGACCGACGTGCCCTCGGCGGACTCCGTTGCTACGGAGTCCTGGAATGGCTGCCCGTTGGCTCGAGCGTTCGCCGACGCCTTCGCCCGGGTGTAGGCATCGGGATGGATCGGCAGAGCAGACCGAGCTTGCGTCGGAACGGGGTGCCCTCGTACGGGAGCATCGGAGTCGTCCGCGAGGAGGAATCGGAACGGCCTCGACGGTCCAGCAGAAGCCACCGGGGCCTGCAGTCCCACGAGAACGAGGACTGCCACCAAGCCCTGCAGCCAACGCCGAATCACGGCGCGATGCGTCAGGAGACGGTCAGCGCGCGCGCCGGTAGGTGCGGCGAGGGGCCCCACCGCCACTCCGGCGGCGATGATCGGAACGGCGGAGCGCGGACGGAACCTCCTCATCTGGCCGAGACCTCTCCTGGGCATGAAAAACGCGGCCCCAGGGTAAGCGCCACGACGCCCCCATGGGAATCGGCCGATGGTCGTAATAATCGGTGCCCGCGGTCGCTCGGTGCCCAGGGGACACGAGATCGGCCCGACGGGCGATGGCTAGCGAGGATCGAGCCGGACGCCGACCTCGTCCAGGTGGCGAAGGAGATCGGCGGGATCCTCGTACACGCGGTACGCGCCGGCTCGCTCGAGCTCATCCATACCGTAGCCTCCCGACAGCACGCCCACGCCGAGGGCGCGAGCCCGCCTGGCCGCGAGGAGGTCCCACACGCTGTCGCCAACCACGACGGAGTCGGCGATGTTGAGCCCCAGGCGCTCGGCGGCGGCCAGGAACAAGTCCGGGTCCGGCTTTGCCCTGGCCACCTGGTCCCGGGTCACCACTGGGACTCCCTCTGGTACGTCCAGTGGTTCGAGCACCGGGCGGGCCGTCTCCAGGTAGCCGCTCGTGGCGATGGCCCACGGGATGCCCCGCTCGGTTAGGAATCGGAGGAGGTCGCGCGCTCCGGGGAGGGGGCGCACCTGGCCCAGGCGTCGCCCGTAGGCCTCGGCGTGAAGCCGCCGGAGCTGCTTCGCGTCCTCCGGGCTGACCTCCAAGCCGGTCTCGCGAAGGAGCGCGTTGGCGAACAGGCCTCCGCTCATCCCGATCTTGCGGTGGATTCGCCACACCGAGAGTTCGATGCCCGTCTCCCGCAGGGCGTCCTGCCACGCCAGCACGTGCTGGTACACGCTGTCCACGAGGGTTCCGTCGAGATCGAACAGGAACGCCGGCCCGGCGACGCCTTTCGGTCCCATGGCCCCTTTCTTCGTCGCCCCGTCAGTCGAGCAGCTCGACCTCGTCGCCCACGCGGACCGCTCCGGGCTCGACAACGTCGCCGTACACGCCGAACGGAAGCTCGTTGTTCGACGACACGCCCCGGTAGCTCCGGATCACCTTCAGCGTGGGAAAGTCCGGGGCCCCGGTCTCCGGGTCCAGGGTCGTGATCACGCACCGCGGGACGGGATCGCCGATCCGAACCACGGCCTGGCCGATCCCGACCCGCCGTCCGCCCCACGAGTCCTCCTCGTGCGGCGCGCAGCCGTCGACCTCGATGAGCATCCGGAACCGCCGGGCGTCGACCGGTCGGGCCCGTCCACCTTGCCGGCTGAGCTCTTCGACCGATGCCAGCGACACCAGCGTCACCGGACGGGCGTCGATGCCGTCCCCGGCTCGGTCCACCCGGGCCAGCCGGACCGGGTGCCCCACGCACCGCGTGAGTGCCTCCTCCCACTCGCCTTCCACCACATGCGCGGACACGCCACGGCCGTAGAAGTCCACCGTGAGCGCCTCGCCGTTCGCCGCGGCCGAGCCCCGGACGACGATGCCGTCCGGGAGCCTCAGCGTGAGGCGTTCGTTCGATGCGTCGTAATCGGCCCGGATGGGCATGAGCAGCGCCTTCTTGGAGCCGGACAACCGCCGCCCGTTCCCGTCCGCGAAAAAGAACTCCCGGTTCCCGACGGCCCCGTAGCGTTCCAGCCGGATCTGGTTGGGGTGGTGCAGCGCCGTGGACTTCACTGGGGTTACATTGAGATGGGCCACCCTCGGCATCGCGGTCACGCTACCAGCCCGGCCTCACCGGGACCGGAGGATGTCGAGGTACACCGCTTCGGTCTGGGGGGACGGCTCGACGCCGAGCTCTTCTGCGATCAGGTTCCTGCACCGTTCGTACACGCGTAGCGCCTCCGCGGGGTTGCCGGCGCCGGTGTGGGCCCGCATCAAGAGCTGATACGCCGTCTCCCGGAACGGCTCCAGCTCGAGCACCAGCTCCGCGTCCCGGGCGGCCAGCGCGAACAGCCCCTTATCCAGCCCCACGGCCGCGCGGCATTCAAGGGCCCGGACCCGCACGTCCCGGAGTGCGGCCCTCCGGCTGGCCACCCACGGGCTCTCCTCGCCGGTCAGGAAGGGCCGCCCCGCGATGGCGTTCGCCACCAGGGCCCACCCGTTCGCCTCCCCGGGCCGGCCGGCCCGGAGCTCGGCCTCCGCCAGGTGGACTGCGTCATCGGCCGCCTCCAGGTCGACCCATGCGTCGGGTGGGAGCCGGAGCTGGTAGCAGCCGAAAGCGTGCGCGAGGGCGTCGCCCTCCAGGCCGGCCTCGCTCAGCGCCGAGCGGAGCTTGCTGACGATGGCTCGGAGCGCGCTATCCCACGCGCGCGGTGGGTTCCCGCCCCACAGCAGCTCGGCGATCGCCTCCCGAGCGAGGGCCCGGTCGCGCTCCGCCGCCAGCATGGCGAACGCCAGGCGCCCCTGTCGGCCCGGGAGCCGCGACTCGGGCACGAGCGTGTCGCCCCGCGTCACGCAGATCGAGCCGGCAAGGTAGATCCGGAGCGTTCCGTCCTTCGCCAACTGCACCCCAACCGAGAGCCAACCGAACCCGCCTAGTATCTGCCGCCGGAGGAGGTGGTCGCATGCAGTACGAGGTCAAGTGCGACTGCGGCTGGACCGCGAAGGGCACGCAAGAGGAGCTCATCCCCCTGATCCAGGCGCACGGGAAGGAGGTCCACGGGATGGACGTCACCCCGGATCAGGCGGTCGCGCAGCTCAAGCCGGTCGACGCCTGAGAACTCTCGAGACCTGCGGAGGCGGGGCTTCGCCGTGCGGAGCCCCCGCCTCCCCGTGGTAGCGTTCGCCCGATGGACCCTGCGCTGCACTTCGACGTGGAGCCCATCGCGTTCTTGCTCGGCGCGTGGCGAGGCGAGGGCCAGGGCGACTGGCCGACGTCCGGCCCCTTCCGCTACGGCGAGGAGATGTCGTTCGAGTACGAGGGCAAGGCCTTCCTCCGTACTCGCAGCGGAGCTGGACGGCCGAGGAACGCTCGCCCCTCCACTTCGAGCGGGGTTTCTTCCGGTTGTCGGGTCCCCACCGGGTGGAGGTCATGCTGGCTCACCCGTTGGGTATCGTGGAGGTGGCGGAAGGGCCGCTCTCGGGGACCGCCATCGACGTCGCATCGAAGGCGATGGCGCTCACCACGACCGGGTCCCCGGTCACCGAACTGCGACGCCGGATGGAGGTCCACGGCGACGTCCTCCGGTACGAGTTGCACATGGCTATGCGAGACGTTCCCCTGACCCGCCACCTGACCGGAGAGCTCGGGCGGGCGTAGCCCGCGGGGACCACATGGCAGCGAATCGAACGAGGGACTACAGCAAGGTCTTCCTGGCGCTGTCGATCGTGGGGATCTCGATCGGCGGCATCCTGTGGTTCGCCGATGCGCGCGACGCGGCGAACGCGGCGTGGGCCGCGACCACGGTGGTCGGCATTCTGCCGCTCACGTACTCGGTCGTCGTGGACCTCCTTCATCGGGACACGGGGGTCGACGTCATCGCGTGGCTCGCCATGGTCGGCGCCGTGGCCTTCGGCGAGTACCTGGCGGGTGCCGTCATCGCGCTGATGCTGGCGAGCGGTCGGTCTCTGGAGGCATATGCCGACGCCCGGGCCCGCCGGGAGCTGTCCGCCCTCGTGGAGCGGGCGCCTCGGACAGTCCATCGGTACGCCGGCGAGGAGTTGGAGTCCGTGCCGATCGATAACGTCAGGCCGGGCGACATGCTGCTGGTGAAGAAGGGCGAGGTGGTGCCGGTCGACGGCTTCCTGGTCTCGGCGAACTGCGTGCTCGACGAATCGGCGCTCACGGGCGAATCCCGTCCGGTGGAGCGGAGCGCCGGCGACCCGCTCCGGTCGGGTGCCGTGAACGCCGGCCCGTCGCTCACGCTTCGGGCCACGGCCACTGCGGAGGAGAGCACGTACGCGGGCATCGTCCGACTGGTCGAGGAGGCCGAGAAGCAGAAGGCGCCGTTCGTTCGGCTGGCCGACCGGTACGCGCTCGTCTTCCTCCCGGTCACCCTGGCGATCGCGGGCGGCGCGTGGGTCCTCACCGGCGATCCCGTCCGAGCGGTGGCCGTTCTGGTGGTGGCCACCCCGTGCCCCCTGATCCTGGCGGCGCCCATCGCCATCGTGGCCGGGATCTCTCGGGCCGCGAGGCGGGGGATCATCGTGAAAGGTGGCGGTGCTCTGGAGACGCTGGCCCGCGGCTCGGTGCTGCTGTTCGACAAGACCGGGACCCTCACGTCGGGGATCCCGGAGGTCGCCGACGTCGAGGTGTGGGGGGACGTCGACCCCGAGGAGGTGCTCCGCCTCGCGGCCTCCCTGGACCAGGTCTCCCCCCACGTGCTGGCCGCGGCCATCGTGCGCGCGGCCAGGCAGCGGGGCCTGTCGCTCTCGCTCCCCACCGACGTGAACGAGGAGCACGGATCGGGCATCGAGGGCACGGTCGATGGACGAGTGGTGTCGCTCGGCAAGGCGGCGTGGGTCACTCGGGGCGGCGGCCTCCCCCCCAGGGCCCGCGACATCCGCCGCCGTTCGGCCATGGAGGGCTCGTCGGCCGTGTTCGTGGCGGTGGACGGGCGGGTTGTGGGCGGGTTGATCCTCGATGACCCCGTCCGGCCGGACACGCCGCGCGTCATCCGGACCTTGCGACGGGCCGGCATCAAGCGGGTGGTCATGGTGACCGGCGACCACCCGGACGTGGCCGAGTCCGTCGGCATCTCGATCGGGGTCGACCGGATCCTGTCCGAGCGCGACCCCGTGGACAAGGTGGATGCGGTGAAGGCCGAGGAGGAGGGCGGCGTCACGATCATGGTTGGGGACGGCGTGAACGACGCCCCGGCTCTGGCCGCGGCCGATGTTGGCGTGGCCATGGGCGCCCGCGGCGCGACCGCGTCCTCAGAGGCCGCTGACGTCGTACTGGTGGTGGACCGGCTCGACCGGTTGGCAGAGGCGATGCGAATCGCCCGGCGCTCGCGGGGCATCGCCGTGCAGAGCGTGCTGGTCGGGATGGGGCTGTCGTTCGCGGGGATGTTCCTGGGCGCCTTCGGGCTGCTGAAGCCGGTGGGCGGCGCGCTCCTCCAGGAAGCGATCGACGTCGCCGTCATCTTGAACGCGCTCCGGGCGCTGTCGGGAGGCCGGGCGGGCAGGCCGCAGGCCGGCGCGGGCTCGCGCGTGGGCGACCGGTTCCGGGACGAGCATCGCGAGTTCATCCCGTGGCTGGCCCGGATCCGCACGGTGGCCGACCGGCTGGAGTCGTTCTCGCCGGAGGAGGCCCGCGAGGAACTCGGTCGGATCCGGTGGTTCCTGACCGAGCGCCTGGTGCAGCACGAGGAGGAAGAAGAGGCGGCAGTGTACCCGGTGGTGTCGAAGCTCATGGGTGGGGAAGACCCCATGGGGACGATGGCCCGGGCGCACCTGGAGATCGAGCACCTGTCGCGCGTGTTCGTCCATCTGCTGGACGATCTTCCCCCCGACGCCATGACGCCCGACGACCTGGTGGACCTGCGGCGGGTCCTGTACGGGCTCCATGCCATCCTTCGGCTGCACTTCGCCCAAGAGGAGGAGGCCTACTCCTGGCTCGCCTCCGAGGCCCACGAGCCCGAGGAAGCGGCGGTCGTCTAGCCCTCCACCGAGCGGTTGGACCGACCTGGGAGCCACACCCTGAACGACGCGCCACCACCTTCACGATCCTCGACCCAGGCTCTCCCGCCGTGCAACTCGGCGAACGCCGCCACGAGGGCCAGGCCGATCCCCGCCCCCGGCGAGTGCTCCGATGTCGCGGGCCCCTGGCGGAACGGTTCGAAGATCGCGGTCCGAAGCGCCACGGGCACGCCGGGACCCTCGTCCTCCACCGCGATCAGCGCACCTCCGTCTTCCCGTCGGACCCGAACCCACACGCGGCTTTGGGACGGCGTGTGGCGGACCGAGTTCGACAGTAGGTTCTCGACGATCCGTCCCACCTTGGCCGGGTCCACGTCGGCCGTAACGATCTCCGCGTCCACCAGGACGGTCCGCCGGCGGACGCTGTCCGAATCCTCGACCGACCTTGTGACGACCTCCCCGACGTCGGCTTCGACGGAGATGAGCTCGACCAGGCCACGCCCCATCCGCTGCAGGTCGAGGAGGTCGCCGACCATCCGGTCGAGCGTCCGGGCATTGGCCGCGATGCGCGACGATAGCTCCTTTGCCTCATCCGGCTGGAGTGTCACGTCCTCCCGCTCGAGCGTGAGTGCGAGCCCGAGGATGGCGGCGAGCGGCGTGCGAAGGTCGTGGAGGAGAGCGCCCAGACGGTCGAGCTCGCCTTCCCAGCTGGCGCTCATCTTTCTCCGATGCGCGGGGCCGGGAAGACTCTAGTCGCTCATCCGGCGCGCGCCTCGCCGTCCGCCCTGGGATCGGTGGCGGCCTCCAACCCGCCGTCCTCGCCCATCCGGACGAGGTGAGCGTGCCCCACACCCTCATCGAGCCCGCCCAGCACGGTGAGGGCGAAACCTGCCGCTTCGAGCAACGTGCGGACCTTTCCGGGCACCCGGCCCTCCAGCTCGACGAGCCGGCCGGGGTGAAGCTCCATCCCGCCCATCAGCCACCGGGGAGCGGCCAACACGGCCCCGGGGTCCATCCCCAGGTCGAACAGCCGGACGAGGTTCTGGAAGTTGATCTGGGGCTGTCCTCCGCCGCCCATCGAGCCCGTCGCGGCCGTCAGGCGCCCATCCCGATGGACCAACACCGGCATGAGCGTGTGGGCCGGCCGCTTCCCGCCCGCCAGGACGTTCGGCGACTGAGGGTCGAGGGAGAATGCGGCCCCGCGGTTGTGGCAGATGATGCCGGTCGACGGCTCGAGGATCCCCGAGCCGAACCCGGAGGACAGGCTTTGGATCAGCGAGACCGCTCGGCCCCCGCCGTCGGCGGTGACCAGCGCGATCGTGTCGCCGGTCGGCTTCTGCAATCGGTGCGCGATTCGCACGCGAGCGGCGCGAACCTCGTCGCAGAGCGCGGCGATGTGTCCTTCGTCGAGGAGCGTCCCAACCGGGACCCGGGCGAGCCGCGGGTCGGCGTTGTGCCGGTCGCGATCCGCAGAGGCCGCGGCGAAGACCTCGGCCAGGAGGGCCGCATCGACCCCGAGCGGGTCGGGGTCGATCTCGAGCCGCTCGGTGGCGAGGAGCATCTCAAGGAGTGCGAACCCCTGGGAGTTCGGCGGCACGACCGAGACATGCAGGTCCCGGTAGCGCGCGGCGATCGGTGAGTCGAGCTCCGCCCGATGGTCGGCCAGATCCTGGAGGGACATCGGCGATCCTATAGCCCGGAGCTCGG
>JBOGVI010000398.1:0-3720 GCA_050692695.1 Actinomycetota bacterium | reverse complement strand
ATGCCGGCCCGCCCGATGATGCCGGCCCGCCCGATGATGCCGGCCCGCCCGATGATGCCGGCCCGCCCGATGATGCCGGCCCGCCCGATGATGCCGGCCCGCCCGATGATGCCGGCCCCGCCGGATGAGGCCCGGAAGCAGGGCCGCCCGAGAACGCCGGGGCGCCTGAGAACGCCGGGGCGCCTGAAAACGCCGGGGCGCCTGAAAACGCCGGGGCATCGAGGATAAGCTCCCGTAGTCGGCTGGCCGCCGGCGTCACGAAATCCACGCTGATCCGCGAGGCGATCGACGCCTAGCTGGAGAGCCCGAAGGACACGCTACTTGGTTGGCTCGATCCCGGGCAGCGCTCGAGGAGGTGGCCGAGTCCGGTCTCCCCGCCGGAAGGCCGTTCCCAGGGGGAGGGTTCACCCACTTGAGGTTGCCCTCGCCTGTCCATCGCCGAGGCCTCACGGCCTCCACCCGCTGAGAGGGTGGATCGGCGCTCAGTCGCGGGGCACGGCGAACACGATGACATTGTCCGAGTAGCTCCTGGACGCCTGATCAAATGAGCCTCCGCAGGTCACGAGCGCGAGGATTGGTTGGCCGTCCCGCTCGAAGAGCATCGGAGGCAAGCCGCTCTTGGGGTAAGAACGTCGCGCCACCACCCGAAAGGAGAATTCGGAGCCGTTCGCGAAAGTCACCAAGACGTCATCCTCGGGCTCCAGCTCGCGAAGCCTGAAGAAGACGCCCGGACCCTGCGTCCGCGCGTCCACGTGTCCGAGGAGCACGGCCGAACCGCCCGCTCCCGGGTACGGACCGAACCGGTACCAACCGACGGCATCGACATCAGACGGCACCTCAACGTTTCGCGAGCCGACCTCAACCCCGACCGGGACGATCGGGGCTCGAACGCCGATCGCCTCGATGGTTAGGCCGATCGGGCGAGGTCCGCGCCGCGGAGGCTCGTAATCCTCGAGTCGCGCCGACCGAACCTCGACCTCGAGGGCGTGCCTCGCGGTCGACGAAGCCCCAGCGACGTTCGGCGGCTCCTCCGGGACCGCCGGCCCGATCGAGCCCGTATCCGCCATCCCCGGGAGGAAACCGACGTCGGGACGTGGCCAGGTGGCCCACACCGCGACCGGGGTCATCAACAGGACGAGCGTGCTGACAACGAGGAGCCAGGTCGCGAGACGCCTCCTCATCGCGCCGCTACCGGGAGGGGCCCGGGTCCTGCCAGGCGGTCGGCGCCTCGCCGGCCTGCACGTGTCCTACCCCTCGTCTCCGGCTCACTCGGACCGCGGATTGGTCGGGTCGGCCGGTCGACGCCGAGCGAGCACCGTAGCCGACCCCAGGACGAGCGCAGCCACCATCATCGTCGCGAGCGCCCAGGCGGGAAGCCCGGGGGGCGTCGCGAGCCCTCCGTCCCCGGTCAGCACCGACGTGGGGGAGGACTCCAGCTCTCGGATCGTCTGGAACATGAAGCCGAGCGTCCCCTGCCCCGAGGAGCCGACGGCATACACGATCCCGACCGTTCCCTCCTCGAGCATCAGGTCCTGGGCCCCGATCGCGACGTCGCCCGACCGCATCGCCTCGAGCTGGTAAGGACCGCCCGCCTCGAGCTGCGCCTTCTGCTGGCCGCCGTGAGGGACTGGGCCAAACACGCGCTCCCCGTCGAGCCGCACGCCGATCGAGGTGACGTCGGCGACGTTCCGGACGATCAGGCGCGTCCGACCGGGCGGCACCCGGGTCAGCGGGTTCCTGAACACGTTGAGCTGAGGATCCCCCTTCTCCGTGAGCCCGGCGATGATCGAAAGGTTCTGCCCCGCCTTCAGCCTGACCGTCCCGGCGAGCGCCGGCTCGGATTCTGGTTCCGCCCCGACAGCGCGGATTTCGATCGTGTACCGACTCGCAGGCAGCTCGAGGGGGTCGGTGGCCGTCTCCGGCTCGAAGCCGGACAGCGTCAGCTCCCCGTTCACGTACACGTCGGCCGTGAACCCGGGCAGCGCGTGGAGAACGGTCACGATCGCGGTCGCCGGTTGTGCCTGGACCCCGAAGGCCGCCCCCAGAGGGGCCATCGCGAGCACGAGGACGAGGAAACCCTTGGAGAGCCGCTGCCTCTTCATCGCCGCACCTCCGTCGTCGCGTGTAGAGCTCCTGCAGGCCACGGGACTGCGGACGGGTCCCTAGGCCTTTTGTTCTACAGCAATTGCGCGTAGTGTGACAAGACCATGTGGGGTCATCGTCCGGGGGGCCTCGCGCTCGGCAAGGACCGCCGATACCGACTCCTGCGCCAGATCAGCGAGGATCCGATCGGGACTCTGTGGCAGGCCGAGGACGCCTTCGTGAACCGGGCGGCGACGATCCGCGTCCTCCGGGAGGACCTCGGCGCCAACGAGCGCTTCAGGCAGGTGCTCCGTGCCGAGCTCCGCACGGTTTGGCCCCGGCTGAAGCACCCGAACGTTGCGATCGCCATCTACTACACGGAAGTGTTGGAACGGCCCTGCTTCGTGGTCATGCAGGCCCTCGACGGGGTTACGCTGGCCCAGCGGCTCGGGAGGAGCAGGACCCCTGAGCCCGCGGAGGCCTGGCGCATCGGCTCGCAGGTGCAAGAGGCGCTCGCGGCCGCCCATGAGATCGGCATAGTCCACGGTGGCCTGACGCCCCACAGCGTCCTGCTGACCCCGGAGGGCGGCGTCAAGGTCATCGACTTCGGTATCCCGACCGCTCTGTGGGTTTTCGGACGTGAAGCGCGGGCGACGGTCGGCGACAGCTCGAACGATCACCTGGGGGAGCCCGCGGCCCGGGTCCCCGACCGGTCCGACGACGAACGAGGCCTGCAGCTCCTGATGCAGCGGATGATCTCGGGTCCTCCGGTCGCCGCCGCCGAGGACGATCTCCCGAGGCTGGTCGACCTGGTCCTCGTGCCTCCCTCCGAGACCATACCCGCCGTCGTGCGACCCCCTCAGAGGCGGGGCCGCCGACGTCGGCACGTCCTCGCCGGCGTCGCTTCGTCGGCGAAAGCGCCGTGGAGAGCCATCGCACGCTGGGGCCGGTGGCCAGGAGCCGTCGGTCGGGCCCCCCGGTGGGCCAATGTCTCGACGGTCGCGGGAGGAGCGGTGTTGGTCGCAGTCATCGCAACGGCGGTGGTGCTCATGACGAGCCTGCCGTCATCGGAGCCGTCCGAGCAGCCGCCCTCGGCCGCGCGGACGACTGCTCCGTCGCCGACCCCGCGGGCCGTCGGGGTGACCGTACCCGACGTCGGAGGGCTCTCTGCGATGGAGGCGGGGAAGGTGCTGAACCGGATGGGGTTGCTGGTCATCGATGCAGAGCCGACCCCGGGCCCGCCGGGTAAGGTCGTCGGCACGGATCCCGCCGTCAGTGAGATCGTCGACCCGGGAACGGCGATCGTCCTTTACGTGGGGGCATCGCCCGAACGGCTGGAAGACGAGTCCTGAGCGACCCCGGTTCGACGGGGGTAGTCCTGACTGATCGGTGCTCGAATCGCGCGGACCTCCTCGTTCATGCCGTCGCGATCGGCGTTTGAGAGGCGAGTTCGCCACCGATAGGCGCGTGACAAGGATCGAATTCCCAGAACCTCCTGACCCCGCTTGCCTGCGGCAACCATACGGGCGGCGCCAAGGGCCTCGGCGGCAGGGCACCGGCTGGCGACCTTGCGTCCTCAGAGGGGACGGGGTTTTCTTGAGCAAGTGTTGAAGGGTCGAGGGGTCGCCCGCTTCGGTC
>JBOGVI010000397.1:0-4732 GCA_050692695.1 Actinomycetota bacterium | reverse complement strand
CCCTGGGATCCGGGCGCGCCACCCGGCCGTACTGCCGGCGCAGGAGACCGATGCGGAACAGCGAACGGGCCCGGGCCAGGGCGTACCGCGCCTCGGTGATGGAGCCGGCCTCGAGCGCTCTGGTGAGTGCGTCCTTGGGGGCCGGAACGAGCTCGGCGAGCGCCCGGTCGTGCCCCGTCGCCGTTCGCCCGTCCGTCGTCCGCCCAGCCGGGGCTACCCCGACCTGAGGGTGGACCCGGGGCGAACGCTCCACCGCCGCGCTCTGGGCCGCGGTGAGCAGCACGATCGCAGCCGCTACCGCAAGGATCCTCGATCGTGCAGATCCAACGCTCATGACACCCCCAGGGGGTCGTTCCGACCAAAGCAACCTGCGGATATTAGCGGCGGGTTGCCTCCCAGGGTAGGACCGATCTGGGGAAGGCCGTCCGGGGCTTCCCCTTGACGAATCCCTTGGGTCATGGTCCGGTTGGGGGTGCCGTGGTTCGTGAATAACAACCGCGCGTTCGCGAAGGGGTTTCGACAAGGGCGACCTGCCGATGCCCCCTGCGAGGGGGGCTCGTCTTCCTGGCGTGCATGGACGCGAGGCTCCACCCGGCGAAGTTCCTTGGCGTTGCCATCGGCGACGCCCACGTCATCCGAAACGCCGGCGGCCGCGCGTCCGACGACGGCTCCGGTCACTCATCATCTCCAGCCGACTGCTCGGCACCCGCGAGTACGCCGTGATCCCCCAACCGACTGCGGCATGCTCACTTTCAGCAACGAGGACCTCCGGGGCAACCTCCAGGCCGACACGGGCAGGGACGCCTCGAACATCGACTTCCTGCCCTTCTCCGACCTGGAGGAGAGCGTACGGGACGACGTGGCCCGGATCAGGGAGAACCCGTTCATCCCCGAGGACATCGTCGTCTCCGGGTGGATTTACGATGTGAAGACGGGCCAGCTCCAGGAGGTCGCACCCGCGGCGTGAACGCGATGGTGCTCGACGGGCCCGGGCAGGCCCTCCGGCTGGCCGAGCTTCGAAGGCCGGAGCCCGGCCCGGGGCAGGTGCTCCTTCGGGTGCGCGCGTGCTCGATCTGCCGGACCGACCTCCACATCTTGGACGGCGACCTGTCCGAGCCAAAGCTGCCGCTTGTCCTGGGGCATCAGATCGTGGCCGAGGTGGAGGGCCGGGGTCCGGGTGTCGAGGGCCTCACGACGGGGGACCGGGTGGGCGTTCCTTGGCTGGGCTGGTCCGACGGCGAGTGCCGGTACTGCACGGGCGGCCGAGAGAACCTGTGCCCGCGGGCGAGGTTCACCGGGTACCACATCGACGGCGGCTACGCCGAATACACCGTGGCCGACGCGAGGTTCTGTCTCCCCATCCCGGACGGCTTCCCCGACCTCCAGGCCGCGCCGCTGCTCTGCGCCGGGCTCATCGGGTGGCGGTGTCTCAAGATGACCGACGACGCCGAGCGCGTGGGGATCTACGGGTTCGGGACGGCCGCCCACCTCGTTGCGCAGGTCGCCCTGCACCAGGGGCGGCGGATCTTCGCCTTCACTCGCCCGGGCGATGAGCAGGCGCAGCGGTTCGCCAAAGAGCTCGGGGCGGAATGGGCGGGCGGCTCGGACCAGCCTCCGCCCGAGGAGCTCGACGCCGCCATCCTGTTCGCGGCGGTGGGGGAGCTGGTCCCGGTGGCGCTTCGGGCCGTCGCGCCGGGCGGGACGGTCGTGTGCGGCGAGATCCACATGAGCGACATCCCGTCGTTCCCCTACGAGATCCTGTGGCGGGAGCGGGTGCTCCGCTCGGTGGCCAACCTAACCCGACGGGACGGGGTGGAGTTCCTCGAGCTGGCGGCCACCGTGCCCGTGCGCTCGGAGGTGGCGGAGTTCCCCCTGGACCGGGCGAACGAAGCCATCGACGCGGTGAGGGCCGGCGCGGTCCGCGGCGCGGTCGTTTTGCTGCCCGCGGCGGGAACTCCAACGCAACCAACCCCATCGTGAGTCTGCTTCCCGCTCATCGTCCCAAGCGTGCCCCCATGACAGCCAGGCGGTCGAAGGTCGTAATCCGCCCGGTTCGCAGCCGTAACCCCGTTCCACTCGAAAGCGTATCCACACCCGTGGACGAAATGACTCGTGGTGGCGATACGCCGGCGTCGACCGCCGCCGATACCACCAGCAAGGAGGTTCCGATGGGCGCGAGGGCTGAGGACGTTTCCCGCCAACCGGCCCTTGCGGCGTCGGCGCTTCCATCGACCGAGGCGAAGCCCGTGGTCCACCACTCCAGGGGCCTCCGGCTGGTCCTGGTCCGGTGGCACGACGCGTGGTTCGACTTCGAGCACGGCAGCTCGGGCGGATGGCGGGAGGACTACCTGGTCCAGACGGTGGGGTTCCTGGTCCGCCAGGATTCCGGCGTGGTCTCGGTGGCTCAGGAGCTCCTGCCGGGGCGCGATGGGTTCCGGGCGGTGACCCACATCCCCATGGGGGTCGTGGAGAGCATCGTCACCCTGGCCCAGGACAACGAGCCGGGGAGAAGGGCCGGAGACCGGCTGCTGCGGTCCGGCGCCGGAGCCCCGCCCGCGCTGACGCCCTCGCCCGCGTCCCCGCCCGCCGAAGCCCCACCGGTCCTGTCTCCGATGGTGGGCTCGGGCCAGGTGACGGCGGGGAGAAGGTCGGGCCGCAAGCCGCTATAGCCCGGCCTACAGGTGCGGCTCGAGGGCCAGGATCCCAGTTCGGTATGCCTCGCAGCTCCCCTCGGCGTCGCCTCGGGATCCCAGCAGGTCGCCCAGGGACCGGTAGGTGACCGCGATGTCCACGGCCTGCTCAGAGCGCTCGTACAGCTCGATCGCGAGCCGGAAGCTCTTTTCCGCCGTCATGGGGTCCTGATCGATGAAGACGAACCCCAGCTCCCGATAGGCCCACGCCAGGATGGGCGCGTCGCTGTCGCCCATGATCGAGATCGACCGTTTCAGGAGCTCCCGGGCCCGGTCGGTTCGGCCTTCCAGCCGCTCGACCCGGCCCAACTCGTTCAAGGTCCGCGTGAGGTTCTTTTCGTCGGACGTATCCTCGAAGATGGCCAGGGCCTGCTCGAGCTCCTCCCGGGCCTCCCGGAGTTCCCCTTCCCGGCTGAGGACGTAGCCCCTGGCCAGGTTGGCGGCGCCCAGATCGGACTTGAGGTTCAGCTGCCGGTACGCGTCCTCCGCTCGCTGGAGCGACCGCTTCGCGTCGTCGATCCTCCCCTGGACCAGATACAAGCGGGCCACGTTCATGTGCATCTGGGCCACTCGCGAGGGGTCCGAGATCCTTGGAGCCAACGTCTCGAGGTGGGCGCCCGAGTCAGCGGCCTTCGCATACAGGCCCGCATCGATGTACGCGAAGATGAGGGCGGCGTGGAGACGCGCCAAGGCGTTGGGGTCGCCAAGGTTCTCCCGCTCGATCGTGGCGAGGAGGCTCTCCAGGATGTGGATCTCGTACCGCACGTCCCCCAGGGAATGGAAGCACCGTGCCTTGCCCGCGACCGCATCGACCCGCGTGGTGGGTGGATCCGACCGGAGGATCTCTTCCGCCCGTTGGAAATACTCCAGGGCCTCCTCCGGCTTGCCCAGCTGCTCGAGCCACAGACCTCGTCCCTCTTCGGCCTTCGCCTGCAGCCTCCCCAGGCGGAACCGCTTGGCCTCCTTGGCGATCGACCTGAACGCTTCGTCGGCCTGGTCGAGACGGCCGGCTGCGAGGTCCACCCTGGCTTGCAGCAGTTGCTGCTCGAGCCGGGCTTCCAGGTCCGCCGGCTTCCCAGTGACCAGCTCGTCCACCTCCACCCCGAGCCTGGCGGCGAAGTGCTCGAGGGCCTCCCTGGAGGGCCGTCGGCGTCCAGCCTCGATCGTGCTCACGTAGGCGTGGGTGTACCTGGGGGCGGCCAGCTCCCTTTGGGTCAGGCCCTGGGCCAGCCGCAGGCGCCGCAGCCTCGTCCCGATCATGGCTCCCTCCTCGATGCGGTTACGGGAAGCGTAACTGGGGTCGAGGGCTACTGCTCGAGTGCTCGTTCACGAAACTAAAGTTCGACACCCGGACGGCCGAACTTTACTAGTATGTTTGCGCTACGGCGAGTAATTCGTTACATTCCGGAGGCTGTCCGGCCTATGAAGGGGGGAAGGGCCGATGGCACGAGGAGCGATCCGCAGGTTCCGGTACCTGCTGCTAGCGGTGGCCGCAATGGTCTCCGTGGGGCTGGCGGGAGCGGCCAACTGGCCGCACAAGTAAGCGGGGAACCCGGGGGTTCCGGGGAACCCCCAACCCCTGAAGCCTCCGGCCGACCCCTAAAGATCGAGACGAACGACTTGACCGTCGACCTTCCCAGCGAGCGGCGGATCTACCGACTGGGGGAGTCCGTGTTCCGCGTGTGGGTGACCCAGCCCGCGGCGAGCGCCGAGTACTTCAAGGGCGGCAAGTGGGTCTGGACGCCCATCCCCTCAGGCAGCATCATGGACCACCCCCACTCCCAGGAGCTCACGGCGGAAGAGTTCGAGGCGCTGCGGGCGGGCGCGTCGGCCCCCCTCGACCCGGCCCCGAAGAAGCCCCCGCCGCGAGGGATGCGTCCCTAGAGCTTGACCTGTCGCGCGCTCGGTGCTCCATTTTTCGAGCAGCCAGACCCGAGCCCGTCGTCCCCCTTGTGGCGCCGTCCCACCGATCAGCTGGGCCGGCCCGATCCTTCCTCGATATCGGCGGGGTCGGATTCGGCTGGAGCGATGGGGGATCCCTG
>JBOGVI010000396.1:0-5789 GCA_050692695.1 Actinomycetota bacterium | reverse complement strand
CGGACGGAGGTCCCGGCGACGCCGAGGGAGCGTCGACCACCTACCCCGGACTGGCCGGGGACGTGGAGCCGGGCGACCGGGTGCTGCTCGCGGACGGGGCGGTCGAGCTCCTCGTGCGAGGCGTCGAGGGCGAGGACGTGGTGACGGAGGTCGTGCGAGCCGGGTCGGTCCGGGCTCGAGCTGGCGTGAACGTCCCGGCCGAGCGGCTGGGGCTCCCGGCCATTACCGATCGGGATCGAGAGGGCCTTGCCCTGGCCCTGGAGCTCGAGGTCGACCTCGTGGCGCAGTCGTTTGTCCGAAGTGCCGCGGACGTCGCAGGCCTTCGGGCCCTGATGAGCGACCGAATCACCCCGATCGTGGCCAAGATCGAGACCCGTCCGGCGGTCGACGAGATCGACAAGGTGCTCGAGCATGCCGACGCGATCATGGTGGCTCGGGGCGACCTTGGGGTCGAGTTGCCGATGGCGGAGATCCCCATCCTCCAGAAGGAACTCCTTCTGGCAGCCCGGACCGCCGCGCGGCCGGCCATCGTGGCCACCCAGATGCTGGAGTCGATGATCCACGCGCCCCGACCCACCCGTGCGGAGGCGAGCGATGTGGCCAACGCCGTCCTCGACGACGCCGACGCCATCATGCTCTCCGGTGAGACCGCCATCGGCGAGTACCCGGTGGAGGCCGCGACGGCGGCGGCCCGGATCGTCGAGGTGGCGGAGGAGCGAGGAGCCAGGTTCCGGGCGGTCCGCCCATCGTGCACCCACACCGACGAGGGGGCGGCCGCGGCCCATGCCGCGGCGCATGTCGCCGTGGACGACCCCGCGGTCGTCGCCGTGGCCTGCTTCACCCGGACCGGTCGCACCGCGACGCTCCTGTCAGGCGAGCGGTCCAGGGTGCCGATCTACGCCTTCGCCCCGGACTCGTCAGTCCGGCGGGCCCTTTCGATCCGGTGGGGGGTATCCGCCCTGCCGGCCACGGTTCCAGCAGACACCGACGAGATGATCGGGCTGATGAACGAGGGGTTGCTCGCGGCCGGCGTGGTTCAGGAGGGGGAGACGATCGTTCTCGTCGCGGCGTCGCCGTTCGGCAAGGCCCACACCAACATGCTCAAGATCCACCGGGTGGGCGGAGCGGTTCGCTAGAGGCGCGCTGCTCCAGTGCCCGGGTCGTCTGATCGACCCGTCGGGCGCGGGTCTCTTCCTTCTTCGCCTCCACGATGTAGCCCACGTACTCCTTGCGGTGGCTGTACGAGAGCTTGTCCCATGCGGCCGCCGAGATACTGTTCTTCCGTAGCGCCTTCGCCAGCTCCGGCGGGGTCTCGACCTCTCGAGGTGCGTCTTCGTTCTCGACCACCACGTCGAGGCTGTCACCCGCAACGATGCCGGCCTCGGCCATGATGGCCTTGGTGACGCCGAGCACCATGACGCCACCCATCTTCACGATCGATCCGCGGTAGGGGACACCGTTGAAGGTGGCCTGGACGGAGATCCGGCCTTTGCCACCGAGCGCCCCGACGACCTCGTCGGGGATCTCGACGAGGTGGCCGCCTCCGCCCCGGCCCGACGGCCGAAGCTCCGCCTTGAACCGGGCGTTCGCCATGGCCGGAGCCTACCGCGCGCGGCAGCTGCTTCGCCCGAACACATCGTGCCGTTGCCGGACGTCACGTCGCTCGGGTGGCGCCGAGCTTCTTCGACGCCTGGCGCACGCCCCACCGGTAGAGCGGCGGCGTGAGGATGCGGAAGGCCTGCCAAGGGCCGAGGGCCCTGGGGACGGTTACCTCGGGGGCCTTATCCTTCCTCACCACGTCCACGATGGCTCGCGCCACGCGATCCGCCGGCATGACGATGGCCGACGGCAACTGCCCTTGTGGGAATCCCTCGGTCGCGGCGGACCCCGGGTTCACGCTCGTCACCAGGATCCCCCGGGGGGCGAGCTCGTAGTACAGGGCCTCCGAGAACGCCACCACGCCGTGCTTGGACGCCGTGTACACCGACGCCCCGGGCATGGCGTACCGGCCGGCCACCGACGCCACGTTCACGATGTGTCCCCGCGGCCGCTCCAGCATCATCGGCAGGAATACCTTCGTGCACAGCATCACGCCGAGCAGGTTCACCCGGATCACCCGCTCGATCTGTTCGAGCGAGACCTCCTCGAACCTGCCGCCCCCGGGGATGCCGGCGTTATTGATCAGCACGTCGCACCGGCCGAACGCCTCGTCCACCCGGTCCCGGAGCGCCTGAAGGTCGGCGACCTCGGTGACGTCGCACTTTACTGCGAGAGCCCGGCCCCCCCGGCCCTCGATCTCGCCGGCCAGGGCCTCAAGCCGCTCCACGCGGCGGGCGGCGAGGGCGAGGGACGCGCCCTCCCGGGCCAGCTGCCTGGCCGTGAGCTCCCCGAACCCTGCCGACGCGCCGGTGACAACGGCGACCGCTCCGTTCAGCCTCATCTCGCAGCTCCCTTGCTCGTGTCGGCCTGATCGCCGTGCACGGCGAGCGCCCGTGAGGAGTCGATCACCGGACGCTCCCGTACGATTGTCGTTGGATGGACGTTATCGAAACACATGCGGCGCAGCTCCCCGCGATCGACGACCGTTGGACGCCGAGGCCCTACGAGCGCGAGGAGCTGGTCCGCGGGCTGCTGGAAGGGGGGATCGCCGGCCCCGACCTTAGCCACCCTTTGGACAACGTGCTCCGAAACATCGGCCTGCTGTGCCAGGGCGACTCGGACAAGCAGTTCGGTATGTCCGGGCTGACCGGCGCGATCACCCCGCGGGAGGTGCTGGAGCTCGTAGGGCTGGCCGCCGGGTTCGAGCCCGATCCCCACGCCTCGACCGGCCCGGTCCCGGTGGACCCCAGCCTCGTGCTCGAGGCCTGTGAGGCGGTCGGCGATCGGTTGGCCGACGCGTGCCGAAAGGGCGAACGAGTGATCTTGGCCACCGGGCACCCCGTGGGCCTGGCCCACCTGTACATCGAGGTGGGGCGGCAACTCCGGGCGAGAGGGGTCGAGCTGCTCCGGCCGCACGATGGCGTAGCGTGGCGCGACGGCGCTCGGCACCACTCATGGCAGGTCCGGTACCTGGAGGGCGTGGCCATGCTCACGGACAGGGCGTCGGCCCGGCACACGCACAGCGGCGACGCCATGGGCCGGATGCTCGCCGAAGCCCGCCCCGGCCTCGTCTTCGCCGACCACGGGTTCGCCGGGGCCGCCATCGAGGCCGGGATCGACACGGTGTCCATCGCCGACGTGAACGACCCGGCCCTCCTCGTGGCGAAGGCCTTGGGCCGGACCGAGACCGTCGTCGTTATGGACGACAACGTCCAGCCCGAGGCGTACTGGCCCTGCTTCCAGGCCATCGTGGTCCGTCTGCCCTGACTCGGTAGAATCGGCCCGTGGTGAAGACCGAACCCTTCTCCGAGGCACGGTTCGCATGCGTGACCGGGGCCCTGGGCCCCGACCGAGAGCCCAAGACGTCCGCCCATCGGCCTGCCGGACGGGAGGACCCGCCGGCCGGCTGATCGTTCGAGCACGCACGAAGCGGGGCCTCCGGGGAGGGGCGTGACCGCCCCACGCGGAGGCGAAGGTGAACGAGCACGAGGCGCTCGTCGAACGGGCCGTGCGCGCGAAGCGCACGGTGCTGCTGGTCGGCGGGCTGGACACCGGCAAGACCACCCTGTCCCGGATGTTGCTCCGGGCGGCTGTGGAGGCCGGTCGGCTCTCGGCGTTCCTCGACGCCGACGTGGGGCAGAAGTCGGTCGGCCCGCCAGCAACCGTGACGCTGAAGATGGTGCGGACCGTACCGGACCTCGAGCCCGAGGTGCTCGCCCTGCCCGATGGGCTCTCGTTCGTCGGCTCCACGTCCCCTCAGGGGCATCTGCTCCAGGTGGTGACGGGCGTGGCCAACCTGGCCCGTCGGGGCCGCGAGGGGGGAGCCGACTTCCTCGTCGTCGACTCGGGCGGGCTGGTGTCCGGCATCTATGGCCAGATCCTGAAGTACCACAAGGTCGAGATGCTCCAGGCCGACCTGGTGGTTGGCCTCCAGCGAGGGGAAGAGCTCCAGCCCCTCCTCGGTGTGATCCAGCGCTTCTTCCATTCCGAGGTCGTGCCGCTCGGCGTACACCCGGGCGTCGTCCCCACAACCGTGGAGCAACGAGCCGAGAACCGAGAGGGCGCCATGCGCCGGTACTTCTCCGGCGAGCTCCACCGGTGGCGGGTCAAACCGACCGTGTTCATGCCGGCCCTCCCGCCCCTGTTCGACCTGGGCGCCCTAGATCGCCTGCTGGTGGGCTTGTCCGACGGCGAGGGGGGATACCTCGGGATGGGCTATTTGGAGCACGGCGCGGACGAGGGCGTGCTTCGGCTCATCTCGCCCGTGGCAGAAGGGCCTAAGGCCCTTAGACTGGGCTCCGTCCGCCTGGAGGAGAACTACCGCGCCAAGCGGGTGGACCTCCGGAACCTGTTCCGATCGGAATGACCAAGAGGGGAACCGCGTGCCTTCGCTGATCAAGAAGCGCCGAAAGAAGATGCGGAAGAAGAAGCACAAGAAGCTGCTGAAGAAGACCCGCTGGCAGCGGCGTCAGCAGGGCCGCTAGGAGCGGGAGCCCCGGCCGTGCCGGCCACGAGGGCGAACCCGGCCCGCGGCCTCCGCCCGCTCGCGCTCGTCCTCGCGGCCGCCCTGATGGCAACGGCGTGCGGCCGTTCCCAGGAACAGGGCCGGACGGTCGACCTCGCCGCGTCGGAACCGGTTTCCTTCTCGTCCGCCGACGGGGTGAAGCTCGAGGGGCGGCTGTTCGGCGACGGTCCGGTGGGCGTGGTCCTTGCCCACATGCTCCCGGCAGACCAGACGTCTTGGTGGGACTTTGCCCGGAAGCTGTCGGAGGACGGCTACATGGCGCTCGCCTTCGACTTCCGTGGGTTCTGCCCCGGCGGTGACGCCGGCTGCTCGGAGGGAGAGAAGGACATCGGCGCCATGTGGCAGGACGTCGTCGGGGCGATCGGCTTCCTTCGGTCCGAGGGCGCGATCCAGGTGATGGTGGTCGGTGCGAGCATGGGGGGAACGGCGAGCCTGGTCGCGGCGGCCCAGGACGGGGTGGAGGTCTCCGCGGTCGTCACGCTCTCGGCGCCGGTGGGGATCGGCGGGCTCGCCGCCGACGCGAACCTGCTCACCAGGATCACGGCGGCCAAGCTGTTCATCGCGGGCACGGGCGACCGGTTCGGCGCGGCGGAGGCGGCCCAGCGCCTCTACGCGCAGTCGCCGCTCCCGAAGCGGGTGGAGATCGTGACCTCGGACGACCATGGGTCCGACCTGCTCAGCGGGAACCAGTCGGGCCGGATCCAGACCCTGATCCTCGGCTACCTCGACGAGCATTCCGAGCCGTGATGGTCCGCCCGATCGTGTTCCTCACCGACTACGGCCTCGCCGACGAGTTCGTCGGCGTCTGCCACGGGGTCATCGCACGGGTCGTCCCGGAGGCCCGGGTCATCGACCTGACGCACGCCGTCCCCCGGCAGGACGTCCTGCGAGGGGCGATCGCGCTCTCGAGAGCGGCCCCGTTCATGCCGCAGGACGCGGTGTACCTGGCGGTGATCGACCCGGGTGTTGGGTCCGAGCGCCGTTCCATCGCGGTAGAGGCAGGTTCGGGCCCACTGCTCGTTGGACCGGACAACGGGCTGCTGTCGATGGCATGGGCCGAGCTGGGCGGCGCGGCGCGGGCGGTGGAGATCACGTCCCGGCGAGTCCTCCTCCATCCCGTGTCGGCAACGTTTCACGGACGCGACGTGTTCGCTCCGGCCGCGGC
>JBOGVI010000395.1:0-2078 GCA_050692695.1 Actinomycetota bacterium | reverse complement strand
TCGCTGCATCGACCCTCGCCCGGTTTCTGACCGTGGTCGGCCCCTCTCGCCCGGGAGCCGAAGTCGTTAGCGCGACGCGGCTGCGCGCCTGCTCGCAGCCGCACGCGCACGGGTTCCAGCGACGGACCGAGCCTTCGTCGAGTGGCTGCCCGAGACTCCGGTCACCCGCCGGCGGCCCTTGGCGCTGATGAGGGGGATCTTGCTCCTCCCCTTCACCACACTCACCTCGAGCTTCCCGCCAACCGCGTCCACGTACTGCTCGAGGACCTCGATCGTGACGTTTCGAGACTGCTCGATCGCGGCAACGCGCGGCTGGGAGATACCCATGCGCCGCGCGAGGTCCCGCTGCGAGTAGCCGGCCTGCTCACGCAGGGCGGTCAGCCCGGCCGCAAGCCGAAGCTCGTCCTCGATCTCGGCAACGCGGGCCGCGGCGCCGGGCGCCTTGAGGACCTTCTTCTCCCATCCCTTCAGACTCATCGTCCTCTCCTCCGCCTCCGGCCCTTGCTCTTCGTGGCATTCTCCTTCGCGATCGCCCGCCCAATCCGAGCTTGATGCTCGTCGAAGCGGTCGTCGGCGATCGGGACGTTCTCCCTGTACCAGCCCTTCCAGTCCTTGCTCTTGTCCCCGCCCACCAGCAGGATCGCCCTGCGCCGCCGGTCGAAGGCGAAGAGCACGCGCACCTCCGTGCGCCCAGTGGAGCCCGGACGCAGCTCCTTCATGTTCGCGTGACGGCTCCCCTCGATCCGATCCACGAGGGGCCGACCGAGATTGGGACCCTCCGCCCTCAGTACCCTGATCGCGGCCAGCAGTGCTTCGGCGTCGGCCTGAGGAAGATCGTTGGCCCACGCCTCGCACGCGGGGTGGAACTCGACCTCCCACGGGTCCTTCGCCACCGAGCGATAATGATACCGTTATCGCCTGCAGTTGGCAACAGCCTGGGCGCTGGAGCTATCGAGCCCCGATTCGCCGGGCGACGAGCTCGAGCGGGTCGTGGTAGCCCTCGCGGTTGTGGAGCGTTCGCAGGAGCCGTCGGTTGAGCGCCTCAACGTCGGTCACGGCGAGGCCGCCGGACGCCTCGACCTGGTACCGGCAGGCCTGCGCCATGTCGTTCATGAAGCCGAGCACGCTGCGACTGGCCGTGCGGGCAAGTCGAACCGAATCCGGATCGAGTTCGCCGAGGGCGTCGATTGGCAGGTGCTCTTCCCGGAGCCTGGCCTCGATCATCCAGACGAGGTAGACGCCGAAGGGCTGGAGGTCGCGCTTGAGCACGTCGGCGGTGAACACCGAGAACAGCGTTCCGTCGTGGGTAAGCAGGAGGCACTTGCGCCGATCGAGCCAGAGAAGGTTCGCGTACCAGTCATCCTCCGTTGGTGGAGCCTGGACCAGCGAGGCGGCGCGCGCTTCGAGCAACTGAAGCAGCTTGTTCGTGCAGCGCACGATCATGGCTTGAGCGTACGCCGGCGTCTGGCCGCAGGAGCACGTGCCGAGAGCGAGTCCGTGGGCAGAAGAGTCATCATCCGGCCACCTTTGTCCGGGCGTTGGCACGTGGTTGGCAACGACCCTCGGACTCGTGCATCGGATCTCTGGGGCGGTTTCCGTCAACAGTCCTCGCATCGGCTCGACGAAGGGAGGCTGGGTGGCCGCGCCCGTCAAGGTGGTGTATGAGATCACCGCTCCATCGCTTGGTCTGAACGATCAGCTTGCCGCCACCAGCTCGCCGGTCACCTCCTTCGTCATCTCCTCGAGTCCTCCTTGGACGACCCTCACCCGCGCCTTGGCAAGCGACTCCACGCCCATGTAGCGGCGGGCCACCTGCCACTCGTCGTGCTGCTCGGCAAGCACCGCACCGACGAGTCGTTCGATCGCGGCCCGGTTCGGGAAGATGCCGACGACGTCGGTACGCCGGCGGATCTCCCGGTTCAAGCGCTCCTGGGGATTGTTCGACCAGATCTGCCGCCAGTGCTCGGTGGGAAACGAGGCGAAGGCCGTGATGTCCGGCCCCGCCTCCTCCAGGAGCTCCGCCGCGTCGGCGAAGCGATCGGCGAGCTGGCCGATCACCCGCTCGAGCTGCAGCCCGA
>JBOGVI010000394.1:0-2330 GCA_050692695.1 Actinomycetota bacterium | reverse complement strand
GCCTCGCCGACGAGGGCAAGACGCCGATGTTCGTGGCGATCGACGGCCGGGCGGCCGGCCTCATCGCCGTCGCTGACACGCTGAAGCCCGAGTCGCGGGACGCGGTGGCGGCGTTCCACCGGCTCGGGCTTGAGGTTGCCATGATCACCGGCGACCACCGCCGGACCGCCGAGGCGATCGCCCGCCAGGTCGGGATTGAACGCGTGCTGGCCGAGATCCTGCCGTCGGACAAGGCAGCGGAGGTCAAGCGGCTGCAGGCCGCGGGTCGGGTCGTCGCCATGGTCGGGGACGGCATCAACGACGCCCCCGCGCTGGCACAGGCCGACGTGGGGATCGCGATCGGCACCGGGACGGACGTGGCCATCGAGGCCTCGGACGTCACGTTGATCACCGGCGACCTCCGCGGGGTCGTGACGGCCATCGCGCTCTCGAAGCGCACGATGCGCACGATGAAACAGAACTTCTTCTGGGCCTTCGTCTACAACACGGTGCTGATCCCGGTGGCCGCCGGGGTGCTCTACCCCGTGGCGGGGATCCTGATGAGCCCGATCCTGGCCGGGGCCGCGATGGCGCTCAGCTCCGTCTCCGTGGTGTCGAACTCGCTCAGGCTCCGGCGGTTCCGCTCACCGCTCGCCGGCGCCTGAGAGATGTCGAGCGTGGACGCGAGAACGGCCACGGCCTGCCGCATGGGGTACGCGGCGGGCGCGCCCGGTGGGGGAGCCCGCCAGGAGTTCCTCCATCCAGAGGAGGGGCATGGGATGCGGGGCGCTGGCCCTCGCCGCGATCGTCCTGCCGCTGAGCGTGGGTCCCAATCACGGCGCTCGCCGTGAGTCCGCACGACGGCGCGCTCCGGGTCGCGACCGGACAGGCACTCAGCCGGGGCGGGGATCAAGGGCGCACGCTCCAGCGGGTAGCCCTGCCCGCCAAGGCCACGGCCGCGGGGATCCCCGCCGTGGCGGTCGATCCCCGGACCCCTCGGCTCGTGTACGTCGCGACGGGTGGCGCGGGGATCTTCCGCAGCGAGGACCTCGGGATGAGCTGGACGGCGGCCAGTGCCGGCCTGGACGGTCTCGATGTCCGAGGGCTCACGGTGGCCCCGAACGACGGCCGGCTCCACGCCCAGGTGCGCGCGAAGGGGCTCTATCGGAGCTTCGATGGCGCCCGGGCCTGGGAGCGGGTCGACGACGGGCCGAAGGGCACGATGCACCACCTGGCCTCCGTCAACATCCCCACGGGCATGGGGGGGATCTTCCTCCTATGCGGCGACCGACCAGGGGCTCGTCCGCAGCCCGGACTGATTCTGAGGCTTCACGCCGGTGGGCGGTCTGCCCACCCAGCAGCCGGTACAGGGGCCACGGCGTTCCGGAGGCTGGCGAGGAACGTGTCCACCCGGGCCAACATCGCGAACCCTTGATCGACGCGGATGGCAGTCACACCAACCCTCGGACCATACCGTCGCATGGTGGTCCCTCACCAGTCACCAGGAGGAACGTCACGGATGCGTAAGGTCTTCCGGTTCACGCCGATCGTGGCAGTCGCTCTGATGGTTCTCGCGATTGGACCCCGAGTCTCGCTGGCCGCCCAAGAGCACGCGCCCAAGGGCGGGGGGAAGTTCGAGCACGTCCACGCCCTCGCCATCGACGTCGAGGGCCGAAGCCTCCTCCTGGGGGCGCACACCGGACTCTTCCGCAGCGAGGACCGCGGGAAGTCGTGGCAGACAGTCGCGCTCTCGCCGAAGCACGCCCACCTGGACGTGATGGCGATCGCCCCCGATCCGAAGGACCCCTTGACGATCTACGTGGGGACCCACGAGGCCGGTGCCTTCAAGACAACCGACGGCGGCGCGACCTGGACGGAGGTCAACGCGGGGCTCACGGGACTGGACGTGCACGGTCTCGCCCTCGACCCCACCGCGACGGGCAAGCTCCACGCGGCGGTCCGGGAGAAGGGCGAGGGGATCTACCGGACGACGGATGGCGGGGCGAAGTGGACCCGGGTGGACGACGGCCCGGGCGGTGAGGTGAAGGTGCTGGCCTCGGTCAACATCCCGACGGGCATGGGCGGCATCTGGCTCTACGCGGGGACGGCGGAGGGGCTCCAGCGCAACCCGGACTGCTTCTGAGGGTGGAAGACGGTGGGCGGTCTGCCCACCAGTCGGACGGTCAACGGGTTCGCGGTGAATCCGACGGACCCCAAGGTCATGTACGTCGCCATGCGGGATGGGCTCTTCAAGAGCACGGACGCGGGCGAAAACTGGAAGCCGGTCGGGAAGGGGCTCAAGAACCTCGCCGCGGTCGCCGTGAACCCGAAGCGGCCGAATGAGGTGTACG
>JBOGVI010000393.1:0-2975 GCA_050692695.1 Actinomycetota bacterium | reverse complement strand
TGAGGCGGCCATCAAGGGCCGAGGGGCTCGAGTATTACAGCTTCCTCCGGGCGGTCCGGGCCATCGAGCGGGCCCACGTGGCCGTCCTCGTGCTCGATGCGAGCGAGGGGTTCACGGGGGAGGACCGCCGGATCGCCGCCAGAGTCGTGGACGCAGGCCGGGCCCTCGCGGTGGTGGCGAACAAGTGGGACCTGGTCTCCGAGAAGGACCGGACGTACAAGCAGTTGAGGGAGGCCGTCGAGATCTTCGCGCAGTCCGCGGTGTCCAGGACCTCGGCGTTGACCGGCGCGGGGGTGGGACGGCTGCCCCGGGGCCTATTGGCGCTCCACGAACGGTGGGCGAAGCGGGTCCCTACCTCCGAGGTGAACCGGGTCCTTCAGGAGGCCCAGGGGCAGCGGGCCGTTCCGGGCGGGGCCCGGTACCGGTACGGCACGCAGGTCTCGGCCAGCCCCCCGACGTTCGTCCTGTTCGGGGGGGCATCGCCGGACGGTACGTATCAGCGGTTCCTGGAGCACCGCCTGAGGCGAGCGTTCGGTTTCGAGGGCGTCCCGATCAGGCTTCGGTTCCGAGCCAAGCGGTTCAAGGCGGCCGGCGTTAGGCCGAGGGCGAGGCGGCTCCAGCGGCCGGGATGAGGGGCCGGTACAATCGGCGTCGCCGGGCCGTGGCGCAGCTTGGTTAGCGCGTCTGACTGGGGGTCAGAAGGTCGCCGGTTCGAATCCGGCCGGCCCGACGAGCGCTGCCCGGGTCCCCACCGTCCAGGACAAACCCTCATCCGCTACAGGGCTTCGCCTGGGGCAGGAAGGTGGCCCGGGGGGAAGACCCGGGCCACCTCAGACCGGAACCGGAGGTTTCCGTGCTCATGGAGGCTCCGGACCGGCCACTCGAGAGTTTAGATCAGTCTCGACCCGCAGCCTAGGTTCAACGACCATCGGTTCGAGTTCAGCCCTCAGCCGAGGTGACCCTGCAGGGGAGAACGGGGTCAGCCGGTGGGACCGCAGGATGGTAGGTTCCGCGGAACGATGACCACCGCGCCGAGCGAAGCTCCATCGTCTGCCGTCGCCACCATCCCGAACGCGCTGTCACTCGCTCGCGTCCTGTTGATCCCGGCGTTCGTGTGGCTGATCGTGGACCGGGACACCACGTTCGCCGGCCTCGTCCTGTTCGTCGTGGTGATCTCCACGGACTGGGTGGACGGGTACGTGGCTCGCCGGACGGGGCGGGTGTCGGAGCTCGGCATGGTCCTCGACCCGACCGCGGACCGCTTGGCCATGGCGGCCGCCCTGGTCGCCCTCGTGGTCCGGGGGGCGTTCCCGCTGTGGGCGGCGCTACTGATCCTAGTCCGCGACGGGCTCGTCCTGTTGGCCGGCCTGGTGCTCCTGCTGACCCGGAGGGTCCGGATCGACGTGCGCCTTATCGGCAAGCTCGCGACCTTCGGGTTGATGACCGCGATCGTGCTGATCGCCTGGGGAGCCTTGGGCTACGCGTTTGCCGCCGCTGCCCTGGCCCTGGGGTGGATCGCGTATGTGGTTGCCATCGTGGAGTATTTGCTGGCCACGGTCCTGTACGCGGGGGATCTCCGACGCGCCCTCACGACACCCTCCACGTGAGGTCACATCGGATTTGCGCGGGATGATAGGTTCACCGCTGAGTCGGCGAGACCTTCACCACAGGGGGAGGAATATGGACTTCCCGCAGGAGCTCCGCTACTCGAAGGAGCACGAGTGGGTGCGCGACGAAGGTGGCGGCCGCATCCGCCTCGGCATCACCGACTACGCCCAGGACGCCCTGGGCGACATCGTGTACGTGGACGTACCAGAGGTCGGGACCGCCGTGACGGCCATGCAGCCCTTCGGCGAGGTGGAATCGACCAAATCCGTCTCGGACGTGTTCAGCCCCGTCACCGGCACGATCGTGGAGCGCAACCCCCTCCTGGACGAACGGCCCGAGCTCGTGAACGAATCCCCCTACGGTGAGGGGTGGCTCGTCGTGCTCGGGATGTCGGATCCGTCCGAGCTCGACTCGCTCATGGATGCCGCCGCATACCAGGCCCACCTTCGAGAGACGGAAGGCGAGTAGCGAGGGTGCTTCGCTTGGTGCTCGAGGGTTTCCCCCGGCCTCGACCGCACTGACCAGCACGTCTGGCCCCACCTCGACTCCCGAAAGGGCTCGACGCTGGCGCTGTATCATCGGTTGACCCTTCAACCAACCTGCGATAACGTCCACCTTTGGTCGAGGCTGCTCCGCAGGCTCAACCTCGACCTTCAGCCAGACGTTAGGGCGGAGGGGTTGCCGAGGTTGTATTGCACCCGCTGCGGACACCCGAACAAGGACGGGGCGCGGTACTGCGCCAACTGCGGCGCGCCGCTCCTGGACGAGACCACCGTGGGCATCACACCCGTCGAGGTGGAGGAGGAGCGGGCCGAGGAATTCCCGTTCCCGGGCGAGGAGCTGGAGCCCGGCCAGGCCCTCGTCATGGTGAAGCGCGGCCCGAACGCGGGGTCCACCTTCTTGGTCGAGAAGGACGTGACCACGGCGGGCCGGCGAACCGACAGCGACATCTTCCTTGACGACATCACCGTGTCGCGCAAGCACGCCGAGATCCGCCGGGAAGGGAACGAGTTCTTCATCCACGATCAGGGCAGCCTGAACGGAACGTACGTGAACCGCGAGCGGGTCGAGGTGACGAAACTCGCGACGGGGGACGAGATCCAGATCGGGAAGTTCAAGTTGGCGTTCTTCCAGGCAGGGGAGTGAGCGATGGCGACACGAAACTACCAGTCCATCGGGGAGGTGCTGGTTTCGGTCAAGACGGAGTTCCCCGACATCACGATCTCCAAGATCCGGTTCCTCGAATCGGAGGGGCTGATCGAGCCGGAGCGGACGCCCTCCGGATACCGCAAGTTCTACGACAAGGACGTCGCGCGGCTGAAGCACATCCTGCGGTTGCAACGCGACGAGTACTTACCGCTCAAGGT
>JBOGVI010000392.1:0-7016 GCA_050692695.1 Actinomycetota bacterium | reverse complement strand
GTTCCAGAGCGCGGCCCGGGCCGGACGCCGCGTCCGCGCCGAGACCGGCGTGGGGGCGGCGCCGGACGCGTTCGTCGAGGCGGGGACCCGTCTGGCCGAGGAGACCGTGGGCGCGCTGGCCGGCAAGCGCGCGGTGGTCATCGGCGCGGGGCACATGTCGTCCCTGGCCGTGAAGCACCTCCGGTCGCGCGAGGCGGGACCGGTCCGGGTGCTGAACCGCAGCCCGGAGCGAGCCCGGGTCCTGGCCGAGCGGACCGAGGCGGAGCACGGGGACCTGAGCGACCTGGCGGAGGCGCTGGCCCGGGCCGACCTCGTGATCTCCGCGACCGGCGCCTGGGGCGTGGTCGTCCACGAGACGACCGTTCGAAACGCCATGCGCGGCCGGGACCGGCCGCTGTTCATCCTCGACCTGGCTGTCCCCCGCGACGTGGAACCGTCGGTCGGGTCCATTGGGGGCGTGCGTCTGGTGAACATCGAGGGGCTGAGGGACGTCTTGGCTGCCGCGGGCGAAACGTCCGACGACATCGCGCACGGGTATCGGATCGTGGACGACGAGGTGCGCCGGTTCTCCATCCGCCGCCGCTCGGAGCACCTCGCCCCGCTGATCCGCGCGCTTCGCGAGCGGGGAGACGCCGTGCTGGCCGCAGAGCTCTCCCGGTTCCGCTCCGAGCTCGCGGCCTTGACCCCCGACGAGCGCGAGGCCGTGGAGGCCCTGGCCCGCGGCATCGTCTCCAAGCTCCTCCACGACCCCATCGTCCGGCTGAAGGAGCGCTCCGGACCGGGGGCCGGCGACGCCTACGCGAAGGCCCTGGCCGACCTGTTCGGCATCGAGCCCCGCTCGGAGTGAAGCTCCGGATCGGCACCCGGCGGTCGCGCCTGGCCCTGGCCCAGGCCGGCGAGGTGGCGGACGGCTTGGCGGCCATCGGGATCGAATCCGAGCTCGTTCCCATGGTCACGTCAGGCGACCGGGGGGCCCCGTCCTCGGCGTCCCATGCCGGCGTGAAGGGCCTGTTCGTGGCCGAGATCGTCCGCGCGCTCCAGGAGGGCGAGATCGATCTGGCCGTGCACTCGGCGAAGGACCTGCCGGCCCACGACGATCAGGGCGTGGTGATCGCCGCCGTCCCGCCCCGGGCCGACCCCTCCGACCTGCTGGTGACCCGGGACCGCGTGCTTCCGCCCGGGGCAACCATCGGCACGTCCAGCGTTCGCCGCCGGGCCCAGATCCTTCGGTGGCGGCGGGACGTCGTGGTCGCCGACCTGCGGGGAAACGTTGACACCCGGCTTCGAAAGCTCGAGCAGGGCGAGGTGGACGCGGCGGTCCTGGCGGCGGCCGGATTGGCTCGGCTCGACCTGGCCCCGCCCCACACCGAGTGGCTACCAATCGTCCCGGCGCCGGGGCAGGGGTGCCTGGCGGTGCAGGCGCGGACGGATGAGGTGGGAACCCGCGGGGTCGTGGCCGCGCTCGATCACACGGACAGCCACGCGGCCCTCGATGCGGAGCGGTCATTGATGGCGCGGCTGGGCGGGGGATGCGATCTGCCGCTCGGCGCCCACGCCACCGTGGACGCCGACGGCGTGAGGATGGTGGCCATCGTGGCCACCCCCGACGGCGAGCGGCTGGTCCGCGTGGAGGTCGAGACCGGCTCGCCGGAGGATGCGGCCGAACGCGCCGCGGCCCAACTGGTGGCCGAAGGAGCGAGCGACATCCTCGACGCGGTGCGGCGGTGACGGTCGACGCGGTGTGGCCGTGACGCCTCGCGGATCGCTGCGCGGAAAGCTCGTCGTCGTCACCCGCCCCGGGTACCAGTCGGAGATCCTGGTGCGCGAGCTCCGGCGCCGGGGCGCGAAAGCGATGGTGGCCCCGGCCATCGAGATCGCCCCCGCGCGTTCGGCCGCGCTCACGCGCGCGCTCAAGGAGCTGGCCGCGGGGAGGTTCGAATGGATCACCTTGACCAGCCGGACCACGGTTGAGGTGTTGGCCTCCCGGCTCGCTCCGCGCGACGTGCGAGCGAAGGTGGCGGCCGTCGGCGACGGCACGGCCGGGGCCTTCGAGCGGTGGGCACGGCGGGAAGCCGACCTCGTCCCTCGGACCTTCACCACCGCGGCGCTGGCCGGGGCCTTCCCCCGGGGCGGGGGCCGGGTGTTGTGCGCCCGGGCCGACATCGCTTCCGAGGGTCTGGAGGACGCGCTGGCCGCGAAGGGATGGACCCCGGTCCGGGTGGACGCCTACCGAACGCGCACGCCCCGATCCCTGCCCCTAGCGGCGCGCCGGGCCCTGGCCGGCGGGCGGGTCGACGCCATCACGTTCACCAGCGCCTCGACCGTCCGGGGATTCGTGGGCGCGGTTGGCGTGGTTCGCGGCGATCCGAAGGTCGTGTGCATCGGGCCGGTCACGGCTCGGGAAGCCCGGACCCGCGGACTCAGGGTGTCGGCGGTGGCGAAGCCCCACACGATCGAGGGGCTCGTCGCGGCCCTGGAACGGGTCTTCGCCGCGCGCAACGGGGCCGCCCGGTCCTCACCCCGCCTACAATCGACGCCATGAGCTTCCCCCAGCACAGGCCCCGCAGGCTACGCCGAACGCCGGCGCTTCGCTCGCTCATCCGCGAGACCGACCTCGCCCCTCGTCACCTGGTCGCGCCGCTGTTCGTGAAGGAGGGTATCGCGGAGGCTATGCCCATCCCCTCGATGCCGGGGCAGTTCCAGCACACGCTGGAGTCGGTGCGGAAGGAGGCGAACGAGATCGCCTCCAAGGGCGTGGTGGCCTTCATGCTGTTCGGCGTCCCGTCGCGGAAGGACCCGGAGGGGTCGGAAGCGTGGAACCCCGACGGCATCGCGCAGAAGGGATTGCGCGTGCTGAGCGACGATCTCGGGGACGAGCACGTGGTCTTCGCCGACCTGTGTCTGGACGAGTACACCGACCACGGCCACTGCGGGGTCCTGGACGGCGACGGTAATGTCGACAACGACCGAACGGTCGAGTTGTACGCCAGGATCGCGGTCGCTCAGGCGGAGGCCGGGGCCCACATGGTCGGACCCAGCGGCATGATGGACGGGCAGGTCGGCGCGATCCGCGAGGCCCTCGACGGCGCCGGGTTCGGGAAGGTGGGCATCCTGGCGTATGCGGCGAAGTTCGCGTCCTCCTTCTACGGACCGTTCCGCGAGGCGGCAGAGTGCGCCCCGCGGTTCGGCGACCGCACGGGCTACCAGATGGACCCGCCCAACGCCGATGAGGCCATCCGGGAGATCCGCCAGGACATCGCGGAGGGCGCCGACATCGTGATGGTGAAGCCGGCTCTCCCCTACCTCGACGTGATCCGCCGGGCCAAGGAGGAGACCCGGTTCCCCCTCGCCGCCTACAACGTGAGCGGCGAGTACGCCATGGTGAAGGCCGCTGCGCAGAACGGCTGGATCGACGGACGCAAGGCGGCGCTCGAGGTGCTGACCTCGATCCGGCGGGCCGGCGCCGACCTCATCCTCACCTATCACGCCAAGGAAGCCGCCGACTGGCTCGCGGGGTGAAACGATCGGGCCCGCCTGCGGGACCATGGGTAGAGAGAGCGAGGAGGTTCCATGGCACTCGAGACCGCGACGTTCGGCGCCGGCTGCTTCTGGGGCGTGGAGTGGGTGTTCCGGCAGGTGCCCGGCGTCGTCGACGTCGTCTCCGGCTACAGCGGGGGGTTCGTGGAGAACCCATCGTACAAGGAGGTCTGCACGGACACGACCGGCCACGCCGAGGTCGTCCAGATCACGTTCGACCCCGAACAGGTGACCTACGAGCAGCTGCTCGAGGTGTTCTGGGCCATGCACGACCCCACGCAGGCGAACCGGCAGGGTCCCGACGTCGGGACCCAGTACCGTAGCATCATCCTGGCCCATACCGAGGAGCAGGCGGCCGCAGCCGAGGCGTCGCGCGACCGGGCTCAAACACGCTTCGACCGGCCCATCGCCACGGAGGTCAAGCCGTTCGTGGCGTTCTACCCGGCGGAGGACTACCACCAGCAGTACTACGAGAAGACCGGGCACGAGCCCTACTGCCACGTGCTCCCCATCGGCGTCCTGCGAGACCTGGGTCTCGTTTCGGCGCACGGCGCCTGACGCCCAGCTCCGGTGCGCGGAGGATCGCTGCCCGTGCCGAGAGGTATGGGCTCTTGAGTGCGCTGATCTATTCGGTACGGCGGCGCCCAGAGCGCCTTCGCCGTCGCCCCGGAGCTCTCGGTCCTGGGGAAGGTGATGGGCGGGGTTCCCCTGCGCGGCCTCGGCGGAAGCCGCGACATGATGGAGCGCCTCGCCCCGGTGGGCCCGGTGTACCAGGCCGGCACGCTGAGCGGGAACCCGGTGGCCGTCGTCGCAGGGATCACGGCGATCACCCTGGCCCGCGAACGGAACCCGTACCCGCGGATCGCCAAGACCACGGAGGAGCTGGCGGCCGGGCTCCACGAGGCGTTCGGCCGGAGCGGCATCGCCGCCACGGTCAACCGGGTCGCAGACCATGTTTATCGTGTACCTCACGGCCGGCCCGGTCCGCGACTTCGACGATGCCAAGGCCGCGGACCACGACCGGTACGCCCACTTCTTCCACCACCTGCTCGAGCGGGGCGTGTACCTTCCGCCGTCCGGCTACGAGATGTGGACCCTGTCGACGGCACACTGCCCCGAGGAGATCGGAAGCCCGATCGAGGCGGCGTCGTCGTTCGCCGGCTGAGCTCCCCCCAAGCGCACCACGCCCCAAGAAGGCCCTAGCCCTGCGCGGGCTTCGCCTCCTCCAGCGCCCGGTCGGCCTTGGCGGCGAAGACGAAGTCGGCCTGGTGGAGCCCGTCGATCTTGTGCGTCCACACCGTAAGTTTCACCTGGCCCCACGCCAGGTAGATGTCGGGGTGATGCCCGACGTCCTCCGCCAGCTCGCCGACTCGGTTCGTGAAGTCCAGCGCCTGGCGGAAGTTCTTGAACCGGAACTCCTTCTCCAGGTGGTGGTCGTCCACGGCCCGCCAGTTACCCCCCAGGTCGGCCAGGTACCCCTGGATCTCCTCGTGCTCCATGGGCGGGATCCCTCCCTTGCACGGAACGCACTCCATCGAGGCCAGGTCCCTCATGGCTCGATGCTGCGAGGATTCGCCGATGGCGTCAAGAGGGCCCGGCGGCCAGCCGCCGCCGCCGCACCAGCCGGTCGGCGGCGGCCTCGGTGGAGATGGCCTCGGACTCGGCCATCGCGAACACCTCCGCGAGCGTGTCCTCGATCCGGCGAATGCCTCCGTCGCGTGCTTGATGCACTTCGAACCTTTGGTATGGGGCCTCAACGGTAGGACAGCCGCGAGAAGGCCAAAGGCGGCATTACCTAGTCATAGCCAGTGGGCCCGCCCACGACCGCTATTACCGGAGACCGGCCGCTACTGCTGCGGCGTCGTGGTGATATGGATGGTCGTGGTGGCCTGCTTCTTGGCCCGCTTGGCGGCGCGCTTCTCCTTGATGGACTTCTGCGCCGCCCGCTTCTGGTGCTTCTCGCCGCCTTTGTCCTTCGCCTTCATGGCCTTCCCTTCGAACGGTTCGCCTTCATTATGCGCCGAAGATCAGGTGAGGTCGGTCAGGGCATCCCGCACGTCCTTGCGGATGCCGGTCACGAACGGGATCTCCTCCTTCGTGTATCGGCGGGCCCTCGCTTCCCGGAGCCTTCGGATGCAGTCCGCGATGCGGTCGAGGTCGTCCGCCTCGAAGGCCAGGATCCATTCCCAGTCGTTGATCCCGAAGGCGCTGGTGGTGTTGGCCAGGACCTCGGGGAATTCCCGGCCGATCTCCCCGTGCTCGCGGAGCAGCTCGGCACGTTCCTCCCGCGGCAGCAGGTACCACTCGGGCGTCCGCACGAACGGGTAGACGCACAGGAACTTCCTGGGGGGCTCGCCCTTCGCGAAGGCCGGGGCGTGGTCGGCCGTGAACTCGGCCGGCTTGACCACGCCCATGAACGACCACGCGAGCTCGAGGCGTCGTCCGGCCTGGGTCCGGCGGAACCCGACCAGCGCGTCCTGCACCGCGTGGGGCGAGGGCCCGAGCAGCCACAGCATGAGGTCCGAGTCCGCCCGGAACCCGACGGTCGAGTACACGCCGCGCACGGTCACCCGGTCGGTCCACTCCTTGAACAGGTTCTCGATCTCCTGGGCCGCGTCGTCCACGTCGATACCGTGGGGGCGCGGAGCCGCCCTGAACACCGGGTACAGGGCATACACGGTCTCGCTCATCACACGCGCTCCTGTTCGACGTCCTTCGCCGGCAGGCCGGCGAGATGGGCCAGGACTCGTCCGGCCACCTCGTTCCCGCTCCGTACGCAGTCGGGCAGGCCCACCCCACGGTACCCCGAGCCGGCCAGGAACACGCCTGGCGGAAGCGATCCCTCGATCCGGGCCAGCCGCTCCAGGTGTCCCACGTCGTACTGGGGCATGGCCTTCGGCCACCGCACCACCTTCCAGGCCTCGGGGGCCGGCGGCAACTCGACCAGGGCGGCGACGTGCCGGCACACCGCCTCTGCGATCTCCCGATCGGGCGCGTCCAGGACGTCCTCGGCACCCACCCCACCGACGAAGCAGCGAAGGACGGCCCGTGACCCGAGCTCGGGCCGGGGCCACTTCCGAGACACGAACGTGCACGCGGTGAGCGGCGCCTTGCCCGCGGGCACCACGAACCCGGTTGCATCCGGGAGCGCGTCGCCGGTGCCCTCCGGGTACAGGAGCAGCACGACAGCGGTGGACGCGTAGGGGATCTGGCGGAGCAACCTGGCGGCCTCTGGCGCGAACCGCTCCACCAGCCCCGCGGCGACGAACGCGGGCGAAGCCATGACGACGGCGTCGCCCGGATGCTCGGTCCGGTCGGCCGAGTGCTCGGCTCTGCCGGCACGCACCAGGTAGCGGCTGTGATCCCATTCGACGGCGTCCACCGCGGTACCGCAGCGGAGCCGGCCTCCGATGGCCTCCGCCAGGGCACCGGTCAGGCGCCTCAGGCCGCCCTCCAGGCGAAGGAACATCGACGGGGCG
>JBOGVI010000391.1:0-1657 GCA_050692695.1 Actinomycetota bacterium | reverse complement strand
CCTGTTCCAGGCCGACGTGACGGGCCAGGACCCTCGGTCCGTGATCGAGGACTGGGAGGTGGCCGGCCGGGATGTCCCGCGGTTCGCCCGGGAGCTGGTGGAGGGGACGGCCGCGCACCGGGCCGAGATCGACGCCCTGCTCGGGCGGTACGCGGAGGGGTGGACCGTCGAGCGGATGGCGGCCCTGGACCGAACCATCCTTCGGATCGCCTGCTTCGAGCTGCTCCACCGGACGGACACCCCGACGGCCGTGGCCATCGACGAGGCGGTCAAGGCGGCGAAGGAGCTGTCCACGGAGGACTCCGGTCGGTTCGTGAACGGTATCCTCGGCCGGATCGCTCGGGAGGCGGTGGAGAACCGGACCGCTCCACCCTGACGGCGGGAGCGGGGCCGGAGCTACTCGGAGGGGTTCTCGGCCTTGTCCTCGGTGGTGGTCCCCGCCGCCGGCTCGGAGGAGGTCGCCCCGTCGGCGTTGGCGGCGCCATCCTTCACGCCTCTCTTGAACTCGCTGGTCGAGCGGCCGAGCGAGCGGGCCAGCTCGGGGAGTTTCTTCGCGCCGAACAGCAGCACGATCACCGCGAGGACGACGATCCACTCAGGTCCGATGCTTGGCATGCCTCTGCCTTCCCGGTCGTGACCTCCATAGTGTAGGGCTTTCAGGGCCGACGTGTGCCTTCCGTCTACGGCTCAGCCAGGGTGGGACGGGGGAGGCGGAGGGGGGCCCCGCCTGCCCCGGCGACATGGCGCGTCGGGCCGGGCGGCCGATGGCCAGATAGAGGTCGTCGGGCACCTGGAGCGCATCGACGAGGGCCCAGATCCACGGCACGAGGAGCCCCAGGGCCACCAGGCCGAACGGGATGAGAAGAGAGCTCCGGACTGAAATCCAGGTGGCCCTCCGGTGGGTGCCGCCTCCAGCCTGTATCCTACGTGGCGGACCTTCCCCTTTAAGTCCGGTCCCGTGAGGCCGGGAAGGGAGCCAGAGGATGCTGCTCGAAAAGTGCGCCCAGCCGCCGCCGCGGTTGGGCGTTCGTTGATGATGGCCCAGGGGCGCCTCCTGGATGCCGGCGAGATCCACCGAGCGGTGACCCGGATCGCCCACGAGATCCTGGAGCGGAATAAGGGCGCCGGGGGCTTGGTCCTCGTGGGGATCTCCGCCCGGGGTGACGATCTGGCCCGCCGGCTGGCCGACGAGATCGAGCGGATCGAGGGCGCCAAGCCCTCCGTCGGGGTCCTGGACATCACCTTCTACCGGGACGACATCGGCATGCGGGCCGAGGCACCCGAGATCCATGAGACCCGCATCGACTTCGACATCACCGGGAAGAGCGTCGTCCTGGTCGACGACGTGTTGTTCACGGGACGAACCATCCGGGCCGCCATGGACGCGCTGGTCGACTTCGGCCGGCCCACCTCCATGCTGCTGGCGGTACTTGTGGACCGGGGCCACCGGGAGCTGCCGATCAGGGCCGACTTCGTGGGGAAGAACGTGCCCACACGTAAGGACGAGTCCGTCCGCGTCGCGCTGGAGGAGGTGGACGGCGAGGACGCCGTGTACGTGGAGGAGCCGGGGCCAGGCGCAGAGCGCCGGGTGGGCCGGGAGAAGAACGAATGAGGAGCGGAACATGAGGAAGCACCTGTTGTCCATCAACGACGTGTC
>JBOGVI010000390.1:0-1677 GCA_050692695.1 Actinomycetota bacterium | reverse complement strand
CACCACGACGTCGCCCCCCCGGATCTTTCCGAATTCGTGCTCCCCCATCACCACCAGTACCGTACCGGTGTACCGACCGGACGAGGCCGGCGTGCCGGCCACGACGCGCTCGTCCCGGGTCCCCGTGGGCTCTCCGAACATGTGGGCAAGCCCCCAGAGGACTCCTTGGTTCACGAGGCGAGCGGGCTGCGGCAACAGATCGAATGGAGGCTCGCCGGGTGGCGGGTCTCCGTGGGTATACGGTCCGGGATTGGCCATGGCCCACGCTCGCTGCCCCTTGGCAACCCGCGTCGTCTCCCGGCGGTCCGCCCGATCAAACAGAGCCGACCTGGCATCGTGCGCCTCCAGGAAGAACACGTCGTGGACGGCGGCCAGCTGGCCCCGGTCGACGAGCCGGCGTCCGATCTCCAGGGCCATGTAGCGGAGGAGAGCCGCCTGGACGCTGTTCGTCACCCACACCCTGTCCTCCAAAGCCGGATAGGCCTCCCGGGCACGGGCCAGGGCCCGCTCGAAGCGCTCCCGGTCGGACTCCGGGTGAGACTCGAGGAGGAGGCGGGCCTCGTCGGCAGCCTGGCTGCGCCGTTGCAGCGCCTCCTCGGCTACCTGGTCGGGTGAGAACTCGAGCTCGAGCTGGTCGGCAACCAGGCGGAGGAGCAGATGCGGCGTCTCGGCAAGGGTGGGGTCGATGACGTCGTACCGGAGCGAGCGGTGCCCGTTGGCTTCCACGTAGTTCGAGAAGGCTCCGGCGAACTCGGAGTCCACCTGGGCCAGCCGGGCAGGGGTGGTCTCATCGACCCTGGCGAGCAGCTCCCGGATGGCCGGCTTGGACCGGGCAAGCCGGGCGAGGCCAGCGAGCTCTCGGGCCGGCGCGGTAGAGGTGGTCGACAGGCCCTCCACCAGGGTGAGCGTCTTGGCGGTATCCCACCCCAGGAGCCCTCGGCAAGCCTCGGCCAGCTCGTAGATGAGGATCCAGTAGGCGATGGCCACCAGGACATGGGCGGGGTGACCGAACACCTCGATGCGCTGGTCGAGCTGGACGGCCAGCTCCTCGTCGGAGAGCGACACGAGATCGACCGCCATGGCCCGGGCGATCTCCTCCTGGAGCTCCGGCCGCCATTCCTCGGTCCACCGTCGGATGACGGTGGCGGGGAGGTCCGAGGCGATCGCTTGGCGGGCGGCGCTGGTGCGCCGTCGGATGGCCGGATGCAGTCGCATGAGGATCGCCAGCAGCCAGCGGGGAGGTGGGCTGGGGCGGTCTCGGCCCGGAGGGGGCGCCCCCACCGGGATCACCCGCCGATAGAGCCATCCGCCAATGAAGGCGACCTCGGCTCGGTCAAGGAGGATGCCGAACTCAGCGAAGGCGGCCGGGAACACCTTCAGGATCTGCTGGGTCAGCATGATCTTCCCGAACGGCGACAAGGGGACGGGCTCGTGGAATGCATCCCGCTCCCAATAGCCGGGCGGCACGTCGATGGGGATCTGGATGACCTCAGGTGCAGCGCTCGACACGGTCGTGATAGGCCGGGCCTGGAGGAGCCACAGGGAACCGCCAGCGACTGCCCACTCGATGTCCTGGGGGCGTCCCAAGCGCTCCTCGACCCTCCGGGCGAGATCGCCGATGGCTCGGGCCCGCTCGGCATCCAGCACCCTCGCCTCCGAAGGAGCCTCGATCGAGCC
>JBOGVI010000389.1:0-1874 GCA_050692695.1 Actinomycetota bacterium | reverse complement strand
CGTCCCGGTCCGCCGGCCAGTCGTGCAGGAAACAACGGCGCTCGGCGCCGCGTATCTGGCTGGGCTCGCAACCGGGGTCTGGTCATCGAAGGACGAGGTCGCCTCCGCCTGGCAGCTCGATCGGGAGTTCCTGTCGGGAGATCGCGGAGGAGCGGAGCGCCTCTACGGGGGGTGGCGCCGCGCGGTCAACCGCGCTCGGGATTGGGATCGGGCCTAGAATCCTGTCATGAGGGTCCGCTTCCGGGTTCTTGCCGGAATCGTGGTCGTCATCATCGCATCCACACCTGCTGCCGCCGAGCCGGCGCACGCGACGACGGTCCGACGTCTCTCCGGTGGGTCGCCCTTTCCCAATCAGTGCGGCATCACCGGCGCCGAGGCCGACCGGGGGGCGGAAACGGAGCCAACCATCGCGGTGAACCCTCGCGATCCCAAGAACATCATCGTCGCCAGCCATCAGGACCGGTTCCCCTCCGGGGGCGCGCTCGACATCTTCATTTCCATGACGAGGGATGGGGGCCGAACCTGGAAGGGGGCACGAGCTCCCAGGCTCTCCCAATGCTCGGGAGGATCCCGAAGCAAGGTCACCGACCCGTGGCTCTCGTTCGGCCCTGACGGGACGGCGTATCTGAGCACAATGGCCCTGAATCCCTCCTCCACCCCATTCCCTCCGTGGACCGACACGCTGATGCAAGTGAGCCGGTCGCGCGACGGGGGGACCACATGGAGCAAGCCCGCCGCGATGTCCGAGAATGCTTTCATCGTCGAGGACCGAGAGTCCGTCGTGGCGGACCCCGGCCGACCGGGACATGCCTACGGCGTGTGGCGTAGGGACGGAGACGAGCCGCTCAGGCCTACAACGGTTCGGTTCTCCCGCACGACGGATGGTGGCCTGCACTGGAGTGCGCCGACAACGATCCTCGCCCCAGCGCCCGAGGTGCCGACCGTCGCCGAAATCGAAATCCTCCCGGACGGGGATCTCCTTGCCGCGGTCGCCCTCATTCCCCTTGCGACTCTTGTTCCTGCCCCCTCTCAGGTGCCCGTCAGCTACCGCGTCGTGGCCATCCGCTCTGAAGACGAGGGCGCCACGTGGTCCGAGCCGGTCACGATCATCGAGGCCGAACTCGGCCAAGCCGTTCAGCCCGGGACGGAAAACGCTGTCCGAGGTAGCGAAGGGTCCTCCCAGCTCGCCGTCGCGCCGGACGGATCCGCCTATGTAGCCGTGAGCGAGCAGGCTTCGGATCGACCCGCAAGCATCCGCCTCGCCCGCTCCACAGATGGAGGGGAGAGCTGGGAGGAAACAACCCGGGTAACGGAGGTGCGGAGTGGCGCCCCTTTCCTTCCGATGATTGCCGTTCTCCGTGACGGCACGATCGGGATCACGTACTACAGCACCCAGGGTGATGAGGAAGGCGACGAGGAATGGACGACCGAGGTCCGCTTCGCCCACTCGCACGACGAGGGGCAGTCGTGGGAATCGATCCGGCTGGCCGGTCCGTTCGATATGACGGGGACGACGTTCTCAACCCCCGGGCCGCTGGGCTTCACGGGGTTCTTCGTGGGCGACTATCACGGTCTAGCGGCCCTGCCGAACGGTTTCGCAGCTGCATTTTCTCTCGGCCCACCCGCCGCAAAGAAGGGCAAGAACGACATTTTCTACGCGTCGATCCGCGCCTGAAGAGTCCGGACGGTGCTCGGGCTACCCTCGGGAAGCCGGTCGCTGCTCGACTGGTTCCTGGGCTTCCTCTGGTTTTGCGGAGCTCTCGGCCAGCTGCTTCTTCACCTTTGAGGCGTACTCGTCCACGTACTCCTGGCCCGAGAGCATCATGATCTCGTACATGATCTCGTCCGTGACGGACCGCAGGACGAATCGGTCC
>JBOGVI010000388.1:0-1671 GCA_050692695.1 Actinomycetota bacterium | reverse complement strand
CTGGCCCGCTCCTTGGACCTCGCCCTCGCCGAGATCGAGGATGGCTCAGGCTCGCAGTTCGACCCCGAGATCGTCCAGGCCTTCCTCGACCTGATCGAGGACCAGCCAACGCTGGTGCAGGACGTGGGGGACTCGGTCAGCCTCGCCTACGCCGGGTAGCGTCCCCTAGGCTTCCAGCTCAGTGTCAGGGTGAGCGAGCGGTGAGTTCCCGCGCTCGGCTCGGGATAGCCTCCGACCGACGGCGGGCTGGCTCATAGGCTTCGTGTCACCCCGCGAGCGGGATGACCTTCATGCGTTCTGCCGCCCGCCGCCGGCGAAGGCCTGCCGGCGTGACTTCATAGGAGCTTGCTTCAGCCCCACTGAGGCGTGTCCGCCGGCGGTCTCACCGTCCGGTAGGAGCTCCGAAGGGGGGACCACAGGTGATCGTAGTGGGGATCGATCCGCACAAACAGAGCCACACCGCCGTGGCGATCGATGCGGCGACCGGGCAGGCGATCGCCGAGCTGACCGTGGCGGCGGGTACGGACGGGTTCGAGCGGCTCGTGGAGTGGGCGCGTCGACTCGACGAGGAGCGGACCTTCGCTGTGGAGGACGGCCGGCACGTCTCCGGGCACCTGGAGCGCCACCTGATCGCCCGAGGCGAGCGATCGGTGCGGGTGCCGCCGCGGATGATGGGCGAGTCGCGCCGGAGCGACCGGATCTCGGGCAAGTCCGACCCGGTCGACGCGACGGCGGTCGCCCGGGCAGCCCTTAGGCACCCCGATCTTCCCGTCGCCACGCTGGCCGGTGCGGAGCGGGAGATCGGATTGCTTGTGGCGCACCGGGAGATGCTGATCAACGAGCGCACGGACCGGATCTGCAAGCTCCGCTGGCTGGTGCACGACATCGATACCGAGCTCGCGCCGCCGCTTCGCACCTTGGACCGGCTCAAGACGCTGGACCGCCTCGCCGAGCAGCTGCGGACGCTCGAGGCCTGCGTCGCGACGGAGATCTGTCTCGACCTGCTCGCCCGGTGCCGGGAGATCACGGTGCGTGCGAACGAGCTCGAGCGGCGGATCGGGGCGCTCGTACGCACCCACGCCCCGGCGCTGCTGCAGATCCCGGGATGCGGGGTGCTCTCCGCCGCCAAGATCGTGGCCGAGGCCGCCCAGGTCGCTCGCTTCCCGACCGAAGGGCACTTCGCCCGGTACGCGGGCACGGCTCCGATCCCTGCCTCTTCAGGGGCTCGTCACCGCCAGCGGTTCAACCGCCGCGGCAACCGGCAGCTGAACACCTCGATCCACCGCATCGCCGTCACCCAGCTCCGGATGCACGAGCCCGCCGGGGTGTACGTGGCCAAGAAGCGGACCGAAGGCAAAACCAAGACCGAGGCGATCCGAGCACTGAAGCGCCACATCACCAGGGTCGTGTTCAAGACGTTGACGTCGATGGACCAGCCGACCGACCGCTTGACCGCGGTGGCGGCTTGACATAGGAGCAACCGATGGCCGGAAGCGTTCCGCTCGTTCGCGTCGTCCGCTCGGGGCTCGAGGAGTCCGTCCACCTCGGGCACGTGGCCGTGTGCGATGCCGAGGGTCGTGTGGTGGCGTACGTCGGGGATCCCCATCGACCCGTGTTCGCCCGGTCCGCGATGAAGCCGCTCCAGGCGGCGGTGTCCCTTCGGGCCATCGA
>JBOGVI010000387.1:0-7062 GCA_050692695.1 Actinomycetota bacterium | reverse complement strand
GGATCGGCACGCCTCGTGTCGGGACCCTCGCCACTTGCGACCCTGCGCTCCGGCGATCTCCTGCTGTATCCGAGCGCGCCTCCTATGAGGTGCCCGGGTGCGGTCACGCCTTGCGCCGTATCGCTCGCGGCTCGGTCCGACCTCGGCCTTCTCCCCCGCATGAGGGACGGGCCCTGCAGCCGGTCATCGGGCTCGCTTGCGATGCCTCGGTCCGAAGACCGTTGGCGGCCCGCCTGCCGTCCGATTCCGACGGCGCGGCCTCGGCGGGTCACCTTCCACCTGTACAAAGGCACGGAGAGTGCCAGAACCGTGTCGCCCCAGACGGGGGAGAAATCGGGGAGTCTTGGCGGAGCCGCGAGAACGCCGCGGTGCGTCCACAGTGGTGAAGAATGCAGCCCGCTCTCGCCGACTCGAGCCGGAGAGCAGTCAGTCGCCGGACTGACGCGCCGGCTTTCCGCGAACGATCGCCTCAAGCGTGGCCGGGTCGCCCCGCCAGTGCTCGAACAGCACGCTCCGAGCCGTCCGCCTGAGCAGGTGGCGGAGCACGAGCGCCGCCACGATCGCGTCGTCCAGGGGTCCAGCAATCGGGATGAACTCCGGGATGAGGTCGATCGGGGACGCGATCCAGACGACCGCCAACCCCAGCCAGAGCTTGGCGCTCCGAGGCACCCTCGGATCGCGCAGCAGACCGCGGAAGAGCACCAGCAGGTTGGGGATCAGCGTCGCGAGCTCGCGCGCCTGCGATCGCCGCCCCAGGGCGATCAGCACGATGACCGCGACCGACCAGATGGCGACCGCGAAGCCGATCCCTATGAGAAGACCGCGCACGGCGCCCTCACGCTACTGCCCGGCGCGAACGAGCGCCCCAATCGATCTCCTCAGCCGATTCTGATCCCCCGACCCGGTTCGGGTAAACCGGGCCCTCGGGATGAAAGCCGCCTGAGAAGGTTGACAAAGGGTGTCTCACGTCGGGTCCTCGCGCCCGGCGACGCCGAGCACGTGGGGCCGGACGATGGGCGGGAGGGGCCGGAACTCGAAGGCCTCCAGCTCGCCGATCCGGAACCCGGCGCCCTCGATCGCCGCGACCGTGTCGCGGTTCGGGTGGCATCCGCGCCCGATCCACCGCCACGGTCGCTCCAGGCGGTCCTGCCACCTCGCCACGCGAGGGTCGGCGGAGCGGACGTGCTCGTAGAACCTAAGTGCTCTGGGTCGAAAGTTCGGTGACGTATCCATCAGGCGGCAGCGGGCAGGTTCTCATCGGCGGAAGACAGTCGCGCCATGAGCGTGGCGAGGTCGCCGCTGGTGAACTTCCACTCGAACGGCTTCGCCATCTGCTCGTAGCGGGCTTGGAAGGCGAGGAGACGCTCGGCGACCTCGTCGAGTGAGGAGAAGTCGTTCGGGGTGAGCACCTTGCGCTGCACGATCGAGAAGTAGATCTCGATCTGGTTGAGCCAGGAAGCGTGGACGGGCAGGTGCACGAGGTGCAGGTTCGGCCAGGCCTCCCGCAGCCGCTCGCACGCCGCCTGCCCTCGGTGCGATGAGCCGTTGTCCACCACCCAGAACACCCGGCTGGCCGAGGCGTAGGGCTCGGCAGTCATGACCTGCTCGACCAGGCGGCCGAACGGGGCGATCCCCGTCGTGGGCTCGCATCGACCGAAGAGCCTCGCCCGGTGCACGTCCCAGGCGGCGAGGTAGGCGAGCGCCCCGCCGCGGCGGTACTCGTGCTCCACCCGCATCGTCCGACCCGGCGCCGCCGGGACCGTGGGATGGCAGCGGATGCGGGCCTGGACGGAGGTCTTCTCGTCGGCCGAGAGGACGAACTCCTTCTTGCGCAGGGGCTTTCCCTCCCAGCATCCCGCGTAGAGGTCGAGGACCCGGGCGGCCTTCGCCTCGAACTGCGGGTCCCGGGGGAAGATCCAGCTGCGGTGGGTCCACGGGCGGATGGCGTCGGAGGTGAGCCACCGCCAGATGGTTTTCTCGGAGAGCGAGGCAACGATGCCCCGGGAGATCGCCTCGACCCGGATGTCGGGGACGTGCAGCCGGGAGAGCGGAACCCCAAGGCGGGCCGGAAGCTCACAGGCCAGCGCCTTCACCTCAACCACGACCTGTGGGGGAAAAGACCGCGGGCCGGCCCCGCCGCGGCCGCTCGGCAAGCCCCGGCATCCCCTCCTCGTAGAAGCGCTTGCGCCACTTGGAGACCACCTGGCGGGGCAGGTCCAGGCGAGAGGCGATCTCCTCGTTGGAGAGACCCTGCGCCGCGTAGAGCACGATCTTCGCCCTCATCACCTCCCGATACGCTGACGAATACCTCGCCGCGATCCGCTGCAGGGCGCCCCGTTCCTCCTCGGAGAGGTCGATGGCGTACGGGCTCCTCCTGGGCATGATCTCCCTCCTCTGGAAGGAAAGCATGCCCCAGGGGGCGCCGCAAATCCAGCATCCTATTACGCTACGTATTTAGTCCGGGAAGTACTAAGCATCCCTCCCGGACGGAGCACGCGGCGGATCTCCCCGAGGGCCCGGCGGGGGTCGGCGACCGTGCACAGGACGAGGCTGCAGACCACGGTGTCGAACGAGGCATCGCGGAACGGCAGCCGCATCGCGTCTCCCCCCACGACCGTGACCGGCACCTTCGCCGATCGCGCCGCGCGTCCGGCGCGCGCACGCATGACGGGGTCCGGCTCCAGGGCCACGACGCGTGCCACGCCCCGGTACAACGGGAGGTTCCTCCCGGTCCCGACGCCGACCTCAAGGACGACGCCCTCCGCGCCCCCCCCGAGCCGCCGGCGGTGGTCCCCCGCACCCCGGAGGTCGAGGCGTGCCGCCAACCGGTCGTAGCCGGCCGCGTACATCCGGGCGAGGACGCGGACCCCGCCGCTCACCGGGAGCCCGGGGGCCGGGAGGCCGGGACGGGGCCCCCGCATCGGGTTCGTGCGGCCCGGCCCGTCAAGCACCCCCAGGAGGCTCGATGTCGATGGGCGCGTCGAAGGCGAAGTAGCGGTGGTCCATGAAATGGCCCTGGGCCCGCATCTCCGCCCTGTGGACGAGGCCCTGGTCGTCGACCCAGAGCCGGAACCAGATCGGGAGGGAGCCGGTGCCGGAGAACGAGACCACCTGAGTGCGTACGCCATCGACTGTGTCGGACCCGATGATCCGGGGGGCGACGGCCGGCATGAAGAAGTCCCAGATGAAACTTGGCACGCGCAACGGTGGTGGGTGCTGCACCTCCCACAGGCCCCCGGGCTCCTTCCGGAGGTACTGGGTGTCCCCGATCCGGATGTTCGTCGACCCGCCCGGGACCGAGATCCGGGCCCGGTCGGGGGCCTCGAAGGCGTAGAACGCGCGCAGCTTGGCGAGGCCGCTCGACAACACCTCGTCCAGCCGGTAGGTGCGGAGCTCGTGCGTCCGCCGCTCGACTCGCTCCACGATCTCCGAACCGTCGGGCGCGGGCAGGTCCGGGAGTTGGAACAAGACGGTTCCCCCCACATCGGTACCCACGACGACGGAGAGCTCCTCCCCTCCCTGGAGGTCGACCTCGGCCCGCCGGCACGTGGTCCCGCACGGATCCATCTGGACGGCGCGACCGCCGAGCCGGAGCGTCGCGGGGATGCCGCCCGCGGCGTCCTCACCCTCCAGGGGAAGGAGGTAGACGAGCACCTGGTTGGGCCCCGGCTGCGCCGGGCGGATCATGAGTCCGACCAGCACCTGGCCCGCATCGCCCCCGAGCGTGAGGTCCCCCGCCTCCGGGAGCGCGGAGGTCGATGCCGGTGCTTCCTCGGCTTCTTCCGCCTCCGAGGCCCGGCCGGGCGGGAGCGGATACGCGGCCAGGAGCGCGGCCGCGCCGATGACCAGGACGGCCATGCCGGCCTCGAGGCGGGGGGAGCCGAAGACCCGCCGCGAGGCGAGGATCGAGAGCGGGACCATGCTGAGCACGCCGAGTACCTTGAGCCCGAGCACCTGCCCGTATGAGGTCGCGACGAGGTCCCGCAACGCGCTCAGCTCCTGGAGTCCCCGCAACGTCCCCGTGGCCACCGTGAACAGGAACGCGGGGATGGCGACGCGCGAGAAGCGCTCGAGGAGCGCCCGGCCCGACGGCCCCTTCCACCCGCCCGGTGGCCGGAGCGTGGCCAACGCGAGGACCCCGCCCGCCCAGAGCCCGGCGGCGAGCAGGTGAAGAGCATCGACCGGGATCCCCCAGGACACCGCCGCCGCGTGGCCGGCCGCCGACAGGCCGAGGATCGCGATCAGAAGGAACGGGATGATTCCGCGGCCGATCAGCGCGGCGAGAACCGCGAGGGCCTCGGCGAGCACCCGGAGGGTCCTCGCGACACCGGCGAGTCCCGTCGTGAGGAGGCTGACCACCGCACCGAGCGACGCAGAGCCAGCTGCGGTGAGCGCCTCGGCGACCACGACCGTCAGCCCACTTACGAGGGCCACCCCCAGCGCGAGGACGAGGCGAGGCCTGACCCAGTCGAGCGTGGGTGACCGGCGGCCCGTGCGCCGCAGGAAGAGCATCCCGATCGCGAGCAGGAGCGACGCGTACTCGACCGCCCGGAAGATCGCCACGACCAGGTCGGATCGCTGGGGCGACGTGCCGATCTCCCCCTCGGCCCCGGGGCCCGGCGACACCCCCACACCGAACCGGAAGGAACCGCGGAGCGTGTGGAGGTCGAGAGTGCTCACCGTGACCCACTCGACGTCGTAGACGCCCGGGGCGTTGGTCGAGAGCGACACGCGGATCTCGCGCTCCCCTGTGGGCTCTCCCTCGAAGCGCTCCCCGGTCGGATCGATCACGGTCGCCCGGGAGAGCGAGACGTTCAGGGGCTCCGTGAACCGGAGCACCACGACCCCTGGGGCGGTGGCCAGCTCCTGGCCGGGCTCCGGCTGCGAGGAGACGATGGCGGCGTGGGCCTGCGCCGTCCCCGGGGTCCCGATGATCACGACCAGGACGGCGAGCCCGAGGAGGCGGCGCCTCCGCTTGGAGGATCGGACGTCGCGCATCCCCGAGGGATCACGGGCCGCAGCGGCTCTCAGATGGGCGGCCACTGGTTCCGGGCGAACCACCGGATGAGGGGGATGAAGAGCCGGGTCCACTGTCCGGTGATCATCAGGATTCCCATGAGGACCAGGATCGCCCCGCCGATCCGCTCGATGGCCCGGCCGTGCTGGCGCAGCCAGGCGAAGGCCCGGCCGGCACGCGCGTAGCCCATCGCCAGGAGGACGAACGGCACGCCCAGCCCAAGGGAGTACACGAAGAGCAGGGCCGCGCCGGTCCACGCGGTCTGGGTCGCGGCGGCCGCGGTGAGGATGCCGGCCAGCACCGGGCCGATGCACGGGGTCCAGCCCACCGCGAAGGCCATCCCGAGCGGCACGGCACCCAGGGGCCCGCTCCGGATCCGGCGGAGATCCAGACGGGCCTCCCGGTAGAGGAACGGCACCCTCACTACCCCGATGGCGGCCAGGCCCATCACGACGACGAAGCCGCCCGCGACCGCCGTGAACGTGGGGCGCTTGGCGAGGATGACCCCGCCAAGCGCCGATGCGCCGGCCCCGAGGATCGTGAACACGGTGGCGAAGCCGGTCACGAAGAGGGCGGCGGCCGTCATGACCCTGGCACGCACGGCGACGCTCCCCGGCTCCTCGCCCGCCACGCCGCTCACGTAGGAGAGGTAGCCCGGCATCAAGGGGAGACAGCACGGCGAGCTGAAGGAAACGACCCCGGCCACGAAGGCGAGCGCGACCGCTCCCATCCGACCTACCCTCCTGCAGGCTTCAGGACACCCTCGAGAGCGTCCCGCAGTATGGCCCCATCGATCCTGCCGACGAACCGGTAGGCAATCCGCCGCTCGGGCGTGATGATGAAGGTGGTCGGCAGACCTACGAGCCCGTAGTCGAAGGCGAGCTCCCCGGCCGGGTCGAACACGCTCGGATATGTGAGCCCGAACTCATCGACGAACGCACTGGCTGCAGCTCGGTCGTCCCGGTAGTCGACTCCCAGGAACTGGACACCGCGGTCGCGGTACGCCTCCCACGTCGCCTGCAGGTGGGGCGCCTCCGCTCGACAGGGACCGCACCAGGAGGCCCAGAAGTTCAGGACGACCACCTTGCCCGGGTAGTCGTCGAGCCCGATCGTCCCGTCTCCTTCGAGCGCCCCCAGCTCGAACGCCGGTGCCGGCTCGTTCTCGACCGTGGTCCTCGCCTGGTAATCGGCGACGGTGAGTGGGCCGACGACGTCCGTGCCGCGCGTCCGGAGCTGCTGCACGGCGAAGACCGTCACCAGCAAGATCGCACCCAGCACCATCAGGCGGATGCCGAGGCTCGCGTATCGAGCGGCCGGGGTTGGAGACGTCCCTTCGGGCGGCCGCTCCTCGTCCTCCTGCCGCTGGCCCGCCACGACGCAATACTACAGAAGGTCGTAATTCCGCCCCCGATCGGGATGATGGGTGACGCGGAGAACGTTCAAGAAGACTGGGAACCCGATGACGACCGGGTCCGACGTGACGGGTGCTTCGAGGGGGGGGCCGCGGCTCAGCCGCCGGCGGTTCCTCCAGGCCCTGGGGGGCCTGGGGGCGCTCGGCGGTCTCTCCTACCTCACGGTTCGGGGACTCACGCGAGAGCCGGCGCGCGGCGTCTCGCAGAATCCGCCGCCGCCCAACATCGGAGGCCCGTACGACGCGTTCGCGCGAAACATCGCGAACGGAGGGCCCCCGAAGGACGGGATCCCTGCTATCGACGAGCCGAGGTTCATCGCTGCCAGGGAGGCCACGTTCCTGGAGGATGCGGACGTCGTCTTCGGCATCGTCCATGCGGGCGAGGCGCGGGCCTACCCGCAGTTGGTGCTCGTCTGGCACGAGATCGTGAACGACCGGTTCCCGGACGGCCGCCTCTCCGTTACGTACTGCCCGCTCACGGGCTCGGTCGTGGGGTTCCGCGGCACAGCGCCCGGCGGCGAGCCCTACACGTTCGGCACCTCCGGCGACCTCGTGAACTCGAACCTCCTGATGTACGACCGCGAGACCGACAACCGGTGGCCACAGATCTTGGGCCAGTCGATCCTCACCCCGC
>JBOGVI010000386.1:0-10497 GCA_050692695.1 Actinomycetota bacterium | reverse complement strand
GCCCGGACCCGCCGGTGGGCCCTGGCCGGCGTGGCCGGAGCCTTGGCCGCGCTCACCCGAAACGTCGGCGTGGTGCTCGCGGTGGCCGTCCTCGCAGAAGCCCTGCATCAACGGGCCGAGCGCCGCGGCTCGTGGCTCCCCGGCATCGCCGCGACCGGCGTGACGGGCCTGGGGACCCTCGCCTACTTGGCGTTCTGGCGAGCGAAGACCGGTGAATGGCTCGCTCCCCTCGGCCAGCAGGCGAACTGGCAGCGCAAGGCCACGTGGCCCTGGACAACGCTGATCGACGGGACCGGCGCCGCCTTTCGCTTCGTGGGAGAGGCGAGCGGCGGGTACTGGCTGATCGACTGGCTGATCGTGACACCGGTGCTGGTCGCATCCGTGTATGCCCTGTGGGGGTTCCGGCCGTCGTACCTGGCCTACCTGTGGGGCGGGCTGCTCGTTCCCCTCTCGTTCATCTTCCCGGACCGGCCGCTCATGTCCATGCCCCGGTTCGTGCTCCCCCTGTTTCCGGTGTTTTGGGTCCTGGCGGAACTGACCGAGCGATGGCGCATCCCCCAAAAGGCCGTGGCGGCCTTGGGGGCCGCCGGCCTGGGGCTGCTCGTGGTCCTGTTCGTGAACTGGTACTACATCTTCTGATGGATGGTGCCGACATATAGGATGAGCCGGACATCCGGGGCCGCGGGACGGGCAAGGGAGCGACGGGTGACGATACGGGTAGCGATCGCGGACGACCACTCGCTGGTCCGCCAGGGCCTCCGTCGGTACCTCGACATGGCGGACGGCATCGAGGTCGTGGGGGAGGCGTCGAACGGCCAGGAGCTCGTGGACCTGATCGGAAACGAGAAGCCCGACATCGCGCTGGTGGACATCCGGATGCCCGAGATGGACGGCCTGGAGGCCGCCCGGCAGATCCGGGACCAGTTCCCCAAGGTCGGCGTGATCATGCTGACCGCCTACGCCGACCGGCAGTTCGTCGTGGAGGCGGTCCGCTCGGGGGCCCGGGGCTATGTCCTAAAGGCCCGCGACGCCGAGCACCTGATCCAGACGGTCCGCCTGGTGGCCGGGGGGAACATGGTGATCGATCCCCAGCTCGTGGTGGCCCTGGCCGAGGAGCTCTCCCAAGCCAAGGAGCGGGACCGAAAAGCCGAGACCCTCACGGCCCGGGAGATCGAGGTCCTCCAGCTGCTGGCCTTTGGGCACACGAACCGGGACATCGCCGAGCGTCTGTACATCTCGCCGGACACCGTGAAGACCCACCTCGAGCACATCTTCGAGAAGCTCGGGGCCTCGGACCGCACGGCCGCGGTGGCCGAGGCGCTCCGGCGCCGCCTGATCGAGTAGCCGCTCGAGGTCCAACCGGCGTCCACCTCCGGTCCACCATCCAGCCTAGGCTAGGGCGTCCGGGCCACGCCCAACCGGGTGATGGAGTCGCGCCTCCCCCCGAGGCAACATAGTGCCCCGATGTCGACCCGGACGGTGAACGAACGGGCGACCTGGCTGGTGCTGGTCGTCCTTCTCTTGGCGGTGGGCGCCGTGGTGGCCACCCACCTCGCGGCCGGAGGGACACTGCGGAAGGTCGAAGGGCTGTCCGATGCCGTCCTGGCCTCGGCGTGCCTGCTTTCGGCCGTCGTGATCTTCTGGCGGGTCCGGACCCCGGGCATCTTGAAGAGCGCTCCGTTCCTCGGCCTGGGGATCCTGGCCATCGCCGGGATGGCCGTCCTGTTCCTTGTCAACGACCTCCGCGATGGGGTGCGGTACTCGCCGAGCGCCTACGACGCGCTGTTCCTGCTGGTCGGCGCGATCTTCCTGATTCCCATCGGGATCGAGTACCGGGAGCACTTTCGAAGGGAGGTCCGGGGCGAGATCGGGGCCGACGTGGCGCTCGCGGCGGCCTCAGCCGGCATCATCGTGTACCTGGCGCTCCGCCCGAGCGGGGCCGACCCGATCGAGTCCTTCTCCACCGCCGTATTCGCGCTGATGGCCGCGACCGCTGTGACGGCTTACGGCGCACTGGTGCTGTGGGTCCCGTCCGTGGCCCACATCGGGCAGTTCGCCGCGGTCACCGCGTTCTCGCTCGCGGCCGTCCTGTTTGCGGAGCGGTGGGTCCGGGGATCGTACGCCTCGGGAGAGCCCATGGTGCAGCTTCCGCTCTCCCTGGGGGCCCTGGGCCTCGCGTTCCTGGTCACCGTGGGGCCCCGCCGGGTCGCCGAAGGCAAGGTGGCCAGGCCGTCGCGGTTCGGACGGGCCCTCCTCACCACGGTCTCGGTGGCGACCGCGACCGCCGCTCTCGGGCTGGTCGCCGCCATGGAGACGAGCATGCGGATCGGGGCGGTGCAGGCGTCCGGGCTGATCTACGTGCTCGGCGTGGGGGTCGCGGTTCGGATCCTCGTGAACCAGCTTCGGAGCACGCAGGCCACCCGGGACGCGCAGGACGCCCTGGACCAGAGGGAAGCGGCCCTTCGCGAGACCGACAAGGCCCTGGCCCGCCTCCAGCGGGCCAACGAGACGCTGCGCGAGTCGGAGGAGCGCCTCCGGCTGGTCTTCGAGGCGGCCATGGACGGCATCGTGGAACTGGACAACAAGGACGTGATCGTCCGAGCCAACGAGGCCTTCTGCTACATGCTGGATCAGCCGCACGCCATGGTGGAGGGCCAGCCTTGGAAGGCGCTCGCCTCTACGATCGAGGCGGACCAGTCCTTCGCCACGCTCCCCGCCACCGGCCAGGGGACGCTTCTTCGCGAGGGGAACCCCATCTATCTGGAGGCCCGAACCTCCGAGATCCCCGGCGACCCGCCGAGACGGCTCCTCCTGGTCCGCGACATCACGGCCCAGCGGGTGGCCGACCAGACCATCCGCTCCCTGTTCAAGTTCCTCCAGGACCGCGACGAGGACCGCACCCGGATCATGCGGCGGACGAACGCGGCGATCGAGAGCGAGCGCAACCGGATCGCCCGCGACCTCCACGACGGTCCGGTGCAGGGCGTGTCGGCCGCGTCGCTCTCGATGGAGGCCGTGCTCCTGATGCTCAAGGCCGGGGAGGTCGAGGAGGGTGTGGAGGTCCTGACCAAGGTCCGAGCGGAGCTCGCCGAGGAGGCCGACAACCTCCGCCGGCTGATGGCCGGCCTCCGTCCCCCGCTGCTCGAGGAGCGAGGGCTGGTGCCGGCGCTTCGGGAGACCGTTGAGAAGTTCGGCCGGGACAACAGCCTGGACGCCGACTTCCAGGCCCAGGGCGTGACCGTGGTCCCTCAGGACCTGGAAACCCTGGCCTACCGGGTCGTGCAGGAGGCCCTGTCGAACGCGAGCAAGCACGCGGCGGCGGCACGGGTCTCGGTCGCGGTCGAGGCCATCGCCGGACAGCTTCGGATCGAGGTGGGGGACAACGGCGTGGGGTTCGACGCGACCCAGGCCCGGGAGTTCCTGAAGATGGGCCGGGTCGGGCTGGCCTCCATGCGCGAGCGGGTGGAGCTGGCCAACGGGACCTTCATGGTCCACTCCACCCAGGGCCGGGGGACCACGGTGCTCGCCACGCTCCCGCTGGAATCGGTGCCGGCCCCCCGCGAGTTCGCCGTCAACGAAGTCTCGTAGGCCACATCACGTTGCAGCCCCGCCGGATCGGGACGCGCCTCGCCGCCGCTACGGCTCGGGGGTCGACGAGAGGGTCGGCGTTGGCGGGATGGTGACGGAGGGCGGCGGGGTGGGGCTCGGGGGGAGCGACGGCGTAGGTGACGGCGAGGGCGACGGGGACGGCGAGGGCGACGGGGGCGGCGTCATGGACGGCGTCGGCGACGGGGGCGGCGTGGGCGCCCCGATCGTGTAGCCGCCGGAGGACGGCGCGACGAAGTCCTGGACCGGCATACCCTCCGTGGCCGCCAGCATGAAGTCGCGCCAGATCAGGGCGGGGATGGTCCCCCCGAACACGGCCGGGTAGCCTTCCACGTTCACGAGCGGGATCTCCGCCTTCGGGTAGCCCACCCACACGCACGTGGCGAGCTGCGGCACGTACCCGCAGAACCAGGCGTCCGCGTAGTCCTGCGCGGTCCCGGTCTTGCCCGCCGCCGGCCGTCCGATGTACGCGTTCGTCCCGGTGCCGCCGGAGATGACGCCCCGGAGGGCGGATGTGACGAGATCCGCGTCGTTCGTGGAGATGACCTGCCTGCCGTTCCCGTTGGCCCGGAGGATCACGTCGCGGCTGGCATCCCGGACCACATGAAGTGGGGTGGCCCACCGGCGGGTGCCTCGGGCGGCCAGGGTGGCGAAGGCGTTGGTCATCTCGAGCGGGCTCACCGCCTGGGTTCCGAGGGTGATCGAGCAGACCGGCTCGAGGGGCGAGCGGATCCCCATCCGATGGGCCACGTCAACCACCGCCTCCGGGCCGACCAGCGATGTGAGCTGGGCGAAGACGGTGTTCACGGAATGGGCGGTGGCAGAGGCAAGCGTGAAGACGCCGCTCTCCTCGTCGCTTGCGTTGGACAGGGTCCAGGGCCGCCCGTCCGTGTAGCAGCGGGTGTCCGGGATGGTGATGGTTCCCGGTCCGCTCCACCGCGAGCTCAGGGAGACTCGTGCCTCCATGGCGGCGGCCAGGGTGAACGGTTTGAAGGCCGAGCCGGCCTGGCGACCGGTGCCCCCGTCGCCGGTGGCCAGGTTCACTTGGGACCGGCCCCAGTTGCTCCCCCCGTACATGGCGCGGACCTCACCGGTGGCCGGGTCGATGGCCACCACGGCGGCCTGGGGACCGCCCGGGGTGTCGAGCCGGGCGTTCACGGCCTCGATGGCGGCCCCCTGCATCCGACGATCCAGTCCCGTGGTCACCCGGAGGCCGCCGCCGAACACCTGGGCCTCGTCGTAGCGGTCGATCAGGTCACGCCGCGTGTAGTCGAGGAAGTACCCGAGCTTCGACGGGAAGGCAAGGGCCGGCGCGGACGGGTCGATCCTGACCTCTTTCTGCTTCAGCTCCTCCGCGCGCTCCGGGGTGAGGTAGCCGAGCACCGCCATCCGGTCGAGCACGTAGTCGCTGCGGATCTCCGCCTCGGTGCGATGGTCGATGGGATCGAACAGCGATGGGTTGGCGATCAGACCGGCCAGCGTGGCCGACTGGAGCGCTGAGAGCTCGCTCGCGTGGATGCCCCAGTAGGTCTCGGCCGCCGCCTCCACGCCGTACGCGCCGTGCCCGAAGTAGATCGTGTTCAGGTACGTGGCCAGGATGTGGTCCTTCGTGTAGGTCCGCTCGAGCTTGATGGCCAGGAGCGCCTCCCGGACCTTCTGGGAGAGCGTGCGGGACGGGACGACGTACGTGACCTCTTCGGTCTCCGGGTCGGTCTCGTAGTTGCCCGCGTAGACGTTCTTCACGACCTGCTGTGTGATGGTAGAGCCGCCCTGCACCACCTTCCGGGCGATGAGGTCGCTCCACGCGGCCCGGAGGATGCCCGCGGGGTCGATGCCGCGGTGCCGGTAGAAGTCCTGGTCCTCGGCGGCGATGACCGCCTCCTGCAGGGATTCCGGCATCTCCTTGAACGGGATGATGGTGCGGTCCACCGAGGCGTGGAACGTGGCCAGGACGCCCCCGTTCCGATCCAGGATGTACGTCGTCTGGAGCGGCGGCGGCGTGGAGGGGAGGTCCAGGCGCGCGTATACGTAGACCAGCGTGAGGAGCACCCCGAGCATGCCGAGGAGGGGGACGACGACGAACGCCCACCAGTACCGGCGAAGGAACCCTCGCTTGCTCGGGCGTTTCCGGGGGGCGTGCTTCGAGCCTTTCGAGGCCCGTCGAGGCGCTGCCTTGACCGCCAAGACCAGCCGATTCTACCGAGGGACCTTGGGCTTCATGCCAGGTAGACCCGGGTTTTCGGACGAGGGTTTCAGCCGCGGAGGGTCAGCCGGCGTCGCGGGCCACGAACGCCTCGGACAGGTGGTTCCAGGAGCACTCGGTGCAGACCTCGACCACGTAGCAGCAGGCGTTTTGGTGGTTGGCGGCGATCGAGAGCCCCTGGTCGAGCGACCACACGCGGCCGTTGTCCCGCCTCAGGCCATCGCCGTAGACGTAGGCCAGGAGGACCAGCCGGGCCCGGCCGCACACCGGGCAATCCCGCCGGGTCACCTCCCCGACGTGCTTGGCGGCGCGCATCAGCTCGGGGTGGGCATCGCAGATGTCGGCCCTGGACTTCAGCCCCACGCGGACCTCGCGGAGGAGGGCCCGCTTGGCAAGCGTGTAGTCCACGACCCCGAGGAGGGCCCGCCTTCCCCTGGCCACCGACCGAGGGTTCTGCATGGTTGGAGCATTGTACGCCCGCCCCCCGACGCAAGTTTCGGGCGGACGAGGCGGGATGCCCTGGAGGGCTCACGGCCCGACGCCGCCGACCACCGCCCTGGCGCGGGCCTCGACGCTGCGCTCCCCTCCGAGCGTCGCGAGGTGCCCCACCGCGACCCGCACCCGGACGGTCGCCTCCAGCGTCCCCGGGTCGCACCGGCACTCCACGAGCTCGGCGCTGTTCAGCTCGGCGAACCGGGCGGCGACCTCGCCGGGAGCCGGACCGGTAGGCAGTGCGAGCTCTTGAGCGGCCGCCAGGGCCGCCGAATCGGCCGCGGACTGGGCCCTCGCCGCGGCGACGAGCACCCGGGCCAGGTCGCCCGCGCCCAGTGCGACCACCATGACCATCGCCACGATGGCCGCCGCCACGATCGACACCGAACCTCGCTCGCCGCTCACGGGAACTCCTGGCGCATCGTGGCCGCCGCGTCGAGCCGGACCCCTTCCGGCAGGAACAAGCCGGCGAGGGGAGCCGCGATCATCGCGTCGTAGCCCACATTCACCCTGACGGGCTCGCCACGTCCACCCGTCCGTTCGATGGTCACGTCGATGCGCGTCGGGTCCAGGCCCGGCGCCGCCTCCAGCACCGCGGTCCGGACGGCGCCCTCATCGGGCTCGACCGCGGCCTCCCTCGCCCCCGCTCGGGCCCCCTGCACGAGCAGCAGCTGGTCGCGCGCCAACACGCCGATCTGTACGAGTGCAAGACAGACCAGCAGCAGGATCGGGAGGACGAGGGCGAACTCCACCACTGCCGAACCCTGCTCCCACCCTCGACGGCGAGGGCTACGGCGCACTCCCCGCCACCTTGTCGATGACGGAGTCGAAGAACGCCGGAAGCTTGCCCGACGAACGAGCCCACGCGATCAGGACGACCGCCACCGCGGCTGCCGCCAGGATCACGAGCGCGTATTCGGCCGTGGTCTGGCCGATCTCCTCCTGGATGCGCGTGCGGATGCGCACGTAGAGCGCGAGCACCATCGGTTACCTCCTTTCAGCTGATCGACCGAAGCGTGGTGACGAGGACCGGCACCACCGTGAGGAGGAGGAAGGCCGGGAGGACCAGGAAGACCAGGGGGAAGAGCATCTTGACCGGCGCCGTCCGTGCCCGCTCGGAGGCCGCGGCGCGCCTGGCGTCGCGGACCTGAGTCGCGAGCTCCGACAGCGAATCCGAGAGCGAGGAACCGAGGGACTCCGACCGCGTCAGCGTGGCGGCGGCACGCCGTAGGTCAGGAAGCCCAAGGCGATCGGCCGCGGCCCGAAGTTCGTTGCGCCACCTGGCTCCCAGATCCACGGACCGCGTGATCGCGGAGAGCTCCTCTGACAGCGGGCCCTCGGTCGCCTCGATGGCCCTACGCAGGGCGATCTGCCCGGAGAGCCCCGCGCACGAGGCGGCTGCCAACAGGTCGATCAGCAGAGGGAGCTCGCGGTCGGCCCGCCTGAGGCGGCGCCGCGCGCCTGCCCCGGCTGCCAGGTCGGGGAACCGGAATCCCGCGATCGCCAGGACGGGCGCGAGAACCCTCGCGGGAGGGGGCGCGAGAGCGACCACGAAGCCGATGGAGAGCGCGAGCAGCACCTTCCATCCAACGACCTCCTCTACCGGGACCGACCAGCCCGCGAGAGCCAGCCGGCGTGACAGCGTTTCAGCACCGGGCAATCTCCGAACCGGACCTGACCCGCCGAGCCGGCGAACGAGGCTGTGAAGCCGGCTCTGGTTCGCATCGGCCGGAGGCACTTCCAATCGTGCGGCGACGGACGCACCGGCCCGAGTCGCCGCGGCCGCCACGGCCAGGAGCGAGGCGGCGACCGCCAGCGCCTGAGCGAGCGCCACCTCCATCAGCCCTCCACCCGGAGAAGCCGCCGGATCCACAGGAACGCCGCCCCCTGCATGAGCAGGCCCGCGACGATGGCCGTGGCGCCCACCCGCGACTGGTAGGCGGCGGCCATCTCGCGACGCGAGGTAGCCGATAGGAACAGGAAGAAGCCCACGGGAAGGAGCCCGAGGATGGCGCCCGACAGCCGGGCCTGGGCCGTGAGCGACCGTATCTCCCGGGCGGCCGCCTCTCGGTCCCGAAGCGTGCGGGCCAGCCGGTCGAGCACGGCCGGGAGGTCGCCCCCGGTTCGGTGCTGGAGACGGAGCACCCCGGCGACGAGGCGCGCTTCCGGCTGCGCCACATCCGACACCCAGCGATCGAGTGATTCGGAGAGCGGCGTCCCCAAGAGGACCCGATCGGCCAACCCTCGCAGCGTGGGTCCGAGCGGCGGATCGGCCTCGTCGCCGGCGAGCCCGATGACCTGGACCAGCGAGAGCCCAGCCCGAAGCCCCGACGCGATCGACGACGCGGCATCGACGAGCTGCTCCTGCATGCGCGCGTTCCGACGGGCCTCCGCGTGCCGAGCTCGTGCGACGGGCGCCCCGACCGCCGCTACGCCTCCCGCGGCCGCGCCGGGAAGGCCGGCGACGGCATGGCCCAGTCCGACCCCCGCGACGAGCCATATCGCTCTGACCCCAAGGCTCCGTAGCCTGCCGCCTCGCCGGGCAAGCGGGCGGGCCCATCCCTCTGGTGAAGGCCTGGCGCCCGTGCGCGACCGCACACGATCCCGCTCCGCAATGTCGGCGGCCACGGCGGCGAAGAGTCCCGGCAGCGCGACCACTGCCGCCGCCAGGATCTCGGGCCTCATCCCTCCGGCCCCGTCGACACGCCTGCGGGCCTGGCCCCGGATCCGTCCGGCCCCGGCAGGAACAGCGCGTCGCGCAATTCCACGCCTCGGTCGGCCAGGACGTCGGCGATCTCCGGCACGACACCCATCGAGACGAACTCGCCGCGAGGTCCGATCCTCGGCCGGAACCCGAACACCTGCGTGACGACGGGCTCACCGTCCCGCACGCCATCCACCACCGATATCTCCATGACCACTCGGCGGCCATCGCTCAATCGGGCCATGTGAACCACGACATCGACGGCCGATGCGATCTGTTCCCTGACGTGCGCCAAGGGGAGCTCCACGTCGGACATCAGGGCCATGGTCTCCAGGCGCCACAACGCATGCCGAGGCGAGTTCGCGTGCGCCGTCGACAATGCTCCATCGTGGCCGGTGTTCATGGCTTGGAGCATGTCGAGTGCCTCCCCGCCTCGGACCTCGCCCACAATGATGCGGTCTGGTCGCATCCGGAGCGCGTTCCGGACCAGGTCGCGAACCGTCACTTCGCCTTTGCCTTCCACGTTCGGTGGGCGCGCCTCCAGGCCGATGACATGGGGCTTGGCCAGTCGCAGCTCCGCGGCGTCCTCGATCGTGACGAGCCGCTCGCTTTCCGGAACGAACGCCGACAGCACGCCGAGCAACGTGGTCTTGCCCGAGCTGGTCCCGCCGGACACCACGATGTTCGCCCTCCCGCGCACGCACGCCGCGAGGAACGCCAGCATCCGAGGCCCGAGCGTCCCTCGCGCGACCAGGTCCTCGGGCGTGAACGGCACCGGCGAGAACTTGCGGATGTTGAGGGTGGGACCGCAGAGCGAAAGGGGCGGGATGATCGCGTGGACGAGAATTGGGTTTCAACGCCGAACCGGTCAGCCCGGTTAGATTCGCGCACCTCGCCACCGGCGCACAACCAGGGCCAGGACAGCGAGGTCCTGACCGCGCCTCGTGGGATGAATCTGTCCGCTGCCGCCGACCGTTCGGGGTGCCCTGCCGCGCCTGACGGCTGAGTTCTCCGGGGTCGTAGCTGCTGGGAGCTGTCGTCGTCCGGTAGGGCCTCGGGTTGAGGGATTGAGGTTGGAAGGCTAGATGTCCTTGACCTGACATTCTCTTCCGGGCACCCTCTTGCACAGAGAGCGAGCCATCGGGGGTGCGTGTGGCCAAGACAACTGAGGAGAGGATCCTCGACCGCCTCGACCAGATACTTCGGATTCTCGCCGTCCAGGTCGCGAGCGAAAAGAGCATCACGGAAGGAGTCTGGCTACTCAAGCTGGCCGGCCTTGACAATAAGACCATCGCGGAGGTCCTGAATACTTCGGATGCCACGGTTCGCACAGTCAGTTCGAACCTTCGTCGCCAGAGAGCTCGTTCAACAAGAAAGGTGACGGGGAGGGGCTAGCATGGGGACAGCCACAATTGACCGGTCGGAAAGACTACTGGCCTTGATTCTGATGCAGCACATGAAGAGCGCACCCCAGCGAGACAAGGTCTTACAA
>JBOGVI010000385.1:0-4273 GCA_050692695.1 Actinomycetota bacterium | reverse complement strand
GCGTAGTCGGCCAGGCTCTCCACGCCGAGGATGCTCGGCCCCTCCATGATCCAATCGGCGAGCACCGGATCCTGCCGGATCTCCTCGAACAGCTCCTCGAGGATCACCCGGACCGCGTCCACGTCCTCGCCGTAGGCCACCCGCACGTCCACGATGGCCCGAGCCCACCCGCGGGACTTGTTCGAGACCACCTGGATGTTCCCGTTCGGCACGACATGGAGGGTCCCGTCGAACGCCCGAAGCGTGGTCACGCGAAGCGTGAGCGACTCCACCTTCCCGCCCACCGGGGCGGCCGTGGTCTGAACGTCGATCACGTCGCCCACCCCGAACTGGTTCTCCAGCAGGATGAAGAAGCCGGAGAGGGTATCGCGGACCACGCTTTGGGCTCCGAACCCCAGGGCCACACCGGCCACGCCCGCGCTGGCCAGGAAGGGAGCCAGGTTCACGTCGAGCGTGCCGAGCAGGAGCAGGAAGGCGATCGTCCAGATCACCACGACCACGGCCGTGGACAGGGCGTGGGTGATGGTGGCCGCCCGCTGGAGGTTCAGCTCCTGGGTCAGGCTGGGCGAGCCCTCCAGCCTGCGGCGGAACCGCCGGACCAGCAGCCGGGTCACGATCGTGACGACGACCGCGACGACGAGGATGGTGATGACCGTCCAGCCGCTCTCGTCGAACCACCGCTGGAGGGTGAGCGGCCTCACCTGCGACAGCATGCCCCCATCTACGCAGACGAGGGCCCGAGCGTCAAAGAGGTCGCGACATAGGATGGGCCGGATGCTCCGGCCCCCTCCCGTCTGAGATGGGGCAGGCCCTCAGATCTGGGCGATGACCTCGAACTCCTCGACGGACTGGACCGTGCCGCCCAGGCTCTTGACCGCCTCCTCGCGGATCTTGGTCGCAGCTTCCCGGCTGGCCACCAGGTCGGCCTCGGTCTCGAAAAGGATGACCGCCACGACCTTGCCGGCGGCCTCGTCCGCCATCCAGTAGGCGTTCTTCAAGCCGGGGATGTCCCTTGCCCTGGGCACGACCTGGTCGGCAATCATCTGCCGGGCCTCCTTCGCCCGCTCGACCGGGCCAGTTACAACTGCCAATCTCGCATACATCGGCCTCCCCTCCTGCGGGCACCAAACCTCGCTTCGCCTACCTGGACATGGCCTCCTCGAGGGCCCGGCGCACGAGCACCTTGGAGAGCTCCTTGCGGTACTCGGCGCTGCCGAACGGGTCCGAGGGAGGGCTGGTCCCCTCGTCGGCCCGCTGGGCAGCGGTGGCGGGGTCCGCCCCGCCGGCCAGGGCATCCTCAACACCCGTCGCTCGAAGCGGCCTCTCCCCCATGTTCGTGAGGGAAACGGCGGGCCCGGTGCCGTTCCCCGCCAGGGCTGCCACGCCGACCAGGGCCCAATCCTGCGCCCGGCGGTGGAACTTGATGTAGCTCCACCCCCGCCCGGCCGTCTTCGGCACGCGGATCTCCGTCAGGACCTCGTTCGGCTTCAGGTCGGGCTCGAACAGGCCCTTGAAGAAGTCGGCCGCCTCCACCTGCCGCGACTTCCCATTCGGCCCTCCGATCACCAGCTCGGCCCCCAGGGCGAGCAGCACCGTCGGCATGTCCGAAGCCGGGTCGGCATGGGCGCACGACCCGCCGATCGTGCCGACGTGGCGGACCTGCGGGTCGCCGATCAGGCTCGCCGCGTACGCGACGATCGGGCAGGACCTCTGGATCGTCTCGCTGTTCGCCACGTCGTGGTGGCGGGCCAGCGCCCCGATCGCGATGTGGTCACCGTCCTCTCGGATGGAGCGGAGGTCGCCGATCCGGGAGATGTCGACCAGCATCGCCGGACGGGACAGGCGGAGCCGCATCAACGGCAGGAGCGAGTGGCCCCCGGCGATGACCTTCGCGTCCTCGTTCCTCGAGAGGAGGTCGATGGTCTGGTCCACCGACTCGGCCCGCGCGTACTCGAACGGCGCCGGGATCATGCCGCACCTCCTCCGCTCCCCGGGGCCGCTTCCGTGGCCCGGCTCCTCCGTGCTCCGGGCGGCCCCTCGGCTCTGGCTTGCTGGATGGCTCTCCACACCCGCTCCGGCGAGACCGGCTTTTCGATGTCCGTCACACCGAGGTATGAGAGCGCGTCGACGACGGCGTTCACCACGGCGGGCGGCGCGGCGATGGTCCCGGCCTCGCCGATGCCCTTCACCCCCAGGGGGTTCGTGCTGGAGGGCGTGACCGTGCGGTCGAGCTCGTAGGTGGGCAACTCGGCTGCCGACGGGACGAGGTAGTTCGTCATGCTGCTCGTCATGAGGTTCCCGTTCTCGTCGTAGACGCCCTCCTCCAACAGGGCCTCGGCGATACCCTGCGTGATGCCGCCGTGCAACTGACCCTCGACGATCATCGGGTTGATCACGGTCCCGCAGTCGTCGACCGCGACGTACTTCTCGATCGCGACCTCGCCGGTCTCCGTGTCGACCTCCACCACGCACACATGGGCGCCCGCAGGGAAGGTGAAGTTCCCGGGATCGTACACGTGGGTGGCCTCCAACCCCGGCTCGACGTCCGGCGGCAGGTTGTGGGCCGTCCACGCCGCGAACGCGATCTCGGGGATCGTTCTGGCCCGATCCGGCGCGCCCCGCACCGAGAACGCCGGGGCCTTGTACTCGAGGTCGTCCTCGGACACCTCGAGCTCGTGTGCCGCGATCTTCCGGGCCTTGTCGACGATCTTCTGGGCCGCGTAATGCAGCGCGATGCCGCCCACCGCGAGCGAACGGCTGCCGTACGTGTCCATGCCGAGCGGCGAGACCGCCGTGTCGCCGTGGAGCACCTCCACGTCGTCCACGGGCACCCCCAGCGCGTCGGCGGTGATCTGCGACCAGCTCGTGACGTGGCCTTGGCCGTGGGGCGAAGTTCCCGTGACCACGACCACCTTGCCCGTGGGCAGGCATCGGATGGTGGCCGAATCCCACCCGCCGGCCGCGTACCGCAGGGCCGACAGGACCTGGGACGGAGCCAGCCCGCACATCTCGATGTAGGTGGAGAGCCCGATCCCGAGCTGTTTCACCTCACCGGCGTCGCGGCGGGCCTGCTGCTCCTTGCGGAGCTGCTCGTACCCGGCGATCTCTAGAGCCCGGTCGAGCTGTTTCCCGTAGTCGCCGGAGTCGTACTTGAGGCCGGAAACGACGTCGGTCGGCTCGGTGAACGGCGCCATGAAGTTCATCCGGCGAACCTCCACCGGGTCCTTGCCCACCCGTCGAGCCAGCGCGTCCATGGCCCGCTCGATGGCGTACGTAGCCTCCGGCCTCCCAGCGCCGCGGTAGGCGTCGGTGGGCGTCTTGTTGGTGAACACGCCGGTGCAGACGAAGTCGTAGGCCTGCGGCGTGTACACCCCGTGGTACAGGAACGCGCCGAGCAACGGGATGCCGGGCGTCACGAGCTGGAGGTACGCGCCCATGTCGGCCACCAGGTGGGCTCGGACCCCCAGGAGCTTCCCGTCCTCCGTGGCCGCCAGCTCGACGTCCTGGTGGACGTCGCGGCCCTGGATCGTAGAGAGGTAGTTCTCCGAGCGCTCCTCGATCCACTTCACGGGATGGCCGGTGCGCCGGGCCGCGGCGAGGAGTATGGCCTCCTCCGCGTAGACGTTCAGCTTCGAGCCGAACCCGCCGCCCACGTCGGGCGCGATCACGCGGAGCTTGGACTCGGACATGTTGGCCATGGTGAAGGCGGTGAGGGCCACCTTCAGGATGTGCGGGATCTGGGTCGCCGAGTACAGCGTGAACTCGCCCTGGGCCGGGAACGGCACGGCGAGCGCCCCGCGGGGCTCGATGGCGTTCGGGATGAGCCGGGGGTGGTAGTAGCGTTCCTTGACCACCACCGGCGCTTCTGAGAAGACCTTGTCCACCTCGCCGGCCGACAGCGTCCACGTGTAGGACTTGTTCGTGCCGAGGTCGGCGTGGACGATGGGCGCCCCGTCCTTCAACGCTTCCTCTGCATCGGTCACGACAGGAAGCGGGTCGTAGTCGACACCGACCGCCTCGGCCGCGTCCTTGGCTTGGGCCCGCGTCTCGGCAAGCACCACGGCCACGGCTTCCCCCTGGTGGCGGACCTCGTCCTGCGCCACAGGCCAGTGCGTGGGCATCTGGATGTCCTCGGTGACCGGCCACGCGCAGGGGAGCGAGCCCTGCCATTCGTCCGCGAGGTCCTTGCCCGACCACGCGGCGATAACACCCGGCATCGCCTTCGCCGCGGACGTGTCCACCGATTTGATCTTCGCGTGGGCGAAGGGGCTTC
>JBOGVI010000384.1:0-2624 GCA_050692695.1 Actinomycetota bacterium | reverse complement strand
GACCGGCTACGTGCCCCTTCCCCTGTCGGTGCGATACCGTACGGTCCCCGTGTGGCTCGACCGAAGCACCCAAAGAAGGACCTGGAGACGATCCTCCGTCGTTGCGAGGCCGACGGCTGGAGGGTTCGGACCGCTAGGCTGAACTGGCCCCACTTCAACCGCGAAGTGATGATCTGAAATGGCCCCACCCCGCGCCCTAACCGCTCACCCTTCTGTGCTGAGAGAGCCAGGAGGAGGGCAGGAAGGATGCGCAGGGTGGAGCTATTCGAGCTTATCCGTCGAGATCACGACCAGGGCCTTTCCGTGCGGGCCATCGCCCACAAGCACCACGTCCATCGCCGCGCGGTGCGCCACGCGATCACCTCGGCGATCCCGCCCGAGCGACGTCGTCCGGTGAGGGCTCGGCCCAGGCTGACCGAAGAGGCCAGGGCCTTCGTCGACGGCATCCTGCTCGCCGACCGGCGCGCTCCTCGCAAGCAGCGACACACGGCCAGGCGGATCTGGCAGCGCCTGCGCGAGGAGCTCGGCTGCACCGCCGCCGAGTCGACGGTCCGAGGCTACGTCCACGAACGCAAGCAGGAACTCGGACTGGGCGTGCAGGCCTTCGTCCCTCAACACCACCCGCCCGGCGCTCAGGGCGAGGTCGACTTCTACGAGGCTCACTTCGCCTTCCCTTGGGGCACCGAGAAGGCGCAGGTGATCGCGGTGCGCTCGGAGTTCTCCGCGGCCGCGCTGCACGTGGCCTACCCCGCCCAGACCCAGACCGCGCTGCTGGACGGGATCGAACGCGGGCTGCAGTTCGCGGGCGGGGTGTTCGCGATCATGCGCTTCGACAACCTGCGCCAGGCGGTCGCCAGGGTGATCCGAGGCCAGCCGCGGGTGGAGCAGGACCGGTTCGTGGCCTTTCGCTCTCACTACCTGTTCGATGCCTCGTTCACCTCCCCGGGGATCGAGGGAGCGCACGAGAAAGGCGGGGTGGAAGGAGAGGTCGGCCGCTTCCGCCGGCGCTGGCTCACCCCGGTGCCGGTGGTCGCCTCGTGGGAGCAGGCCAACGCACACCTGCGAGCCTGCTGCCTCGGCGATCTGGAGCGGATCCCCGAGGGACGAACGCGTTCGGTCGGCGAGCTCGCCGAGATCGAACGGCGCCTGTTGCGCCCGCTGCCGCCCGAGCGATTCGAGCTGGCCGAGCTCGCCTCCGCCCGGGTGGACGAGAAGTCCCGGATCAAGGTCAAGGCCGCGCGCTACTCGGTGCCGGCCTCACTCGTCGGACGCACGGTCCGGGTACGGATCTTCCCGCTGCAGGTCGAGGTCTCCCACCGAGGAAGGCTCGTCGCCACCCACGACCGGGCCCATCTTCGAGGCGCCGAACACCTGGTCCTGGATCACTACCTCGACGTGCTTCTGGAGCGGCCCGGCGCGTTCCCCGGATCGGTTCCCCTGCACCAGGCCCGGGAGCGCGGTGAGTTCCCGCCGAGCTACGACGCTCTGTGGAAGGAGCTGAAGGAGCGCTCGGGGGACAAAGCGGGGACCCGGGCGATGATCGAGGTACTGCTGCTTCACCGGCACCATCCGAAGCAGGTCGTGCGCCAGGCGGTGGAGCAGGCCCTTGCGGTCGGGGCCGTCGACGCGGGGGCGGTGGCCCTGTTCGCGCGCCACCTCGAGGGCCGAAGGGACGAGGCACCCGTGCAACTTTCGCTCGCCGATCTCGGACAGCTTCACCGCTACGAAAGACCCCTTCCCCAGACCGCCCCCTACGACGAGCTCCTGGCCGGGGTGGGCAGGTGACCAGGGCAGGCGAACACACATCTGAGGCCTCCGTCCGAGCGGCCTGCAAGGAGCTGCACCTTCCGACGGTGGGGTCACGTGCCGCCCCGCTCGCCGACGAGGCGTCCCGGGCCAACCACAGCCACCTCGCCTACCTGTCCGCTCTTCTCGAGGCCGAGCTCGAGGATCGAGCCGACCGCCGGCGGCACCGTCGGATCACGGAGGCACGCTTCCCCCGCCTGAAGCGCCTGGAGGACTTCGACTTCGACGAGGCGCCGCAGATCCCCGCGGCCACTATCGGAGAGCTCGCCACGTGCGGCTTCGTCGATCGAGCGGAGACGGTGATCTTCCTCGGCGAGCCCGGCACCGGGAAGTCGCATCTTTCGATCGCCCTGGGGATCGAGGCCTGCATGGCATCGCGCCGGGTGCGCTTCACCACGACGGCCGGGCTGGTCAACGAGCTCCTGGAGGCCAGAGACGACCGGATCCTGTCTAAGGTCGTGACCCGCTACGCGAGGGTGGAGCTGCTGATCCTGGACGAGCTCGCGTACGTGCCGCTTTCTCCGCCCGAGGCCGAGCTGCTGTTCCAGGTCCTGGACGAGCGCTCGGAGCGATCCGCGCTGATCGTGACGACGAACCTGCCGTTCGGGGAGTGGACCAAGGTCTTCCCCGAGCCGCGTCTTTGCAAGGCCGTCGTCGATCGCCTCACGTTCAACGCGCACATCTGGAGACCGGGACCGAGAGCTGGCGGTTCAAGAAGACCCTCGAGCGCCAGCGCCGGAAGGGGGTGATCGCCCGAAAGCCCGGGTGATCGGCCCGGCCCAGGACCCTACCCCGCTTCCCGAGAACGGATCTCCGTG
>JBOGVI010000383.1:0-2092 GCA_050692695.1 Actinomycetota bacterium | reverse complement strand
CGGTCCCGGCCGCTCGGCCAGCAGGCGCAACAGGTCCGGGGTGACGTAGGGCATGTCCACGGCCAGGACCACGACGGGCCCCCGGTGCCCGGCGGCGGACAACGCCGCCCATCCGGCACCCAGGGCGGCCAGGGGTCCGCTCCCCGGGGGGTCCTCGCGCACGGCGGGGAGTGCCGTGTGTCCCGGGCCGACCTCGAGGACGGGATCGCACACTACCGCCAGTGCCTCCGCCGCCCGCTCGGCCAGGCTGCATCCGTCCACCATCAGCCGGGCCTTGTCGGTGCCCATGCGCCGGCTGGACCCTCCGGTGAGCAGCAGTGCGGCCACCTTCCCCACGCGTGGAAGGATGCTTGCTCATGAACACGAGCGTCCAGCAGTGAGACACCGTTTGTCAACCACGGTCTCAGGCGGCCCGCCCGAGGGCGCGGTTGCGGTTGGCGACGTGGATGGCCTCGTCGTAGAGCACGCCCTTTTTCAGGCAGTGCCAGAGGATCTCGATCCAGCGGTTGCCGAGGGCGCGCAGGGCGGCGTGGTGGGTCTTCCGCTTGGCTCGTTGCTCGTCGTAGAACTCGCGGGCCCAGGCCGAGCTCCGCAGCGAGCAGAAGGACCACTGCTGGACGGCGTTGCGCAGGTAACGGTTGCAGGCCAGCCGGTTGGACACGACGAGCTCGCTCTTGCCCGACCGTCGGGTGACGGGAGCCTTGCCGCCGTAGCATTGGAGCGAGTTCGGTGTCTCGAAGCATTCGGGATGGTCGCCGATCTCACCGGCGACCCTGGCGGCGAGACGGTCACCGAGGCCCGGAAAGCTCAGGTAGATCTCGCCGCCAGGGAACGCCTCCCCCAGTTCGTCCTCCCGGGGCTGCTTCGTCCGTCCGCGGCGGGGCGCCCCCAGCAGCAGCTCGCCCATCCGCCGCTCCCAGGCTCGACGCTGGGCGCCGATGGCCAGGAGTTGGATGGCGGCCAGGCGGATGGTGTCGGCCTTGGCCCGCACCAGGTAGTCGCGGGGGACGAAGTCGTCGATGGCCAGCGCCTCGGCCACCTCGTCGGCGAAGCGCTCGGGCCAGCCGTGCCTGGCCGCCCGGGCGAAGGCCACCAGCTCTTCCCGCGAAGCGCTGGCCAGGGCAGACGCCGTGGGCCAGCGCTCCAGGAGGCGCAAGAAGGTGGGCCGGCCCATGTCGTCGCCGGCGATACGCAGGGCGGCGGGGAAGGTGGCCAGCAGGTCACCACGGAGACGGTTGAGCAGGCGGCGTTCGTCCCGGGCCGCTCGCTCGTCGTCCCTGGCGATGGAGCGCAGCTCGGCGGCCAGTTCCCCATGAGGAACGAGGGGCCGGAGCCGCTCAAAGCGGTCGAGGGCGATCAGACAGGCGATGCGGGCGTCCTCGGCGTCGTCCTTCTTCTTGGCTGGGCCCCGGCGCCGGGCGACCAGGTCGGGGTTGACCGGTACCACCACGTAGCCGGCGTCCACCAGGGCCTCCACCAGGGCGCCGTGGCGGGTCTCGAGCACCACCCGAACCTCCGCCGGGTCGGGCTCCATGGCCGCGATGCGGGCCACCAGGGCGGCGATGGCGTCGGGTCGGTGCTCCACCCGGGAGATGTCGATCACGCCCTCTCCCGGGCGTCCGAGGGCAACCAGATGGAACTCCTCGGCCCAATCGATCCCTATTCCAAGCAATGTGTCTCCTCTCGTCGGTGGCTCGGACGGGCGAAGGCGCGGCGCCGTGCTGATGGACCAGTCCTCGTGGGACGACACCGTTGCGGGCGTCTGGCCTTCGAGGCCGTCCCCCGGGGACGCCGTCTCACGTCAGTCCTCGCGGGACAAGCGCCACAAGCGTTCCCCGAGGGAGACCCCGACCGAGAGGCTACGAAGAGTCAGCCTCGTCATGGGGGAGGGTAAAGCCATCAGCGCCGGCGAGATCCTCCTCCTCAGCCACTCCACCCGCCCGCGGGGCGGATTGGTCCACACCCTCCACCTGGCCGAGGCCCTGGCCCAGCTGGGAGAGCCGGTGCGGGTGTTGGCCCTGGGCGACCCCGCCGAGGGGCTCTTCCGCCCGACGCCCGTCTCCCACACCGTGGTGGCCACCCGCCCGAGCGG
>JBOGVI010000382.1:0-2452 GCA_050692695.1 Actinomycetota bacterium | reverse complement strand
GGTGTCGAAGACCGCGCTGAAACACGCCGATCGCGAGGGCCTGGACGTGGTCATCGTCGACACGGCCGGCCGGCTCCACGTGGACGAGGAGATGATGAAAGAGGCCCGGCGAGTCAGGGAGGCCATCGAGCCCCACCACGTCCTGATGGCCTGTGACTCGATGACCGGCCAGGACGCGGTGGTGCAAGCCCGAGCGTTCATGCGCGAGATCGATACCACCGGGTTCGTCCTCACCAAGCTGGACGGCGACGCGCGTGGCGGCGCGGCGCTCTCGATCACCGCAGTCACCGGGCGTCCGGTGTTCTTCGCCGGGACGGGGGAGCGGCCCGCCGACCTCGAGCCCTTCCACCCGGACCGGATGGCGTCCCGGATCCTCGGCATGGGCGACATGCTCACGCTGATCGACAAGGCCCAGGAGACCCTCGACGCGGAGCGGGCCATGGAAGCGGCCGAGAAGATGGCCAGGGCTCAATTCACGCTGGAGGACTTCCTGGTCCAGATGCGGGAGATGCGAAAGCTCGGACCGCTCCAAGACCTGTTGGCCATGCTCCCCGGCGTCCCCGGGGGCAAGAACGCCCTGAAGGACCTGGCCGGGCAGGTGGACGAGGGGCAGCTCACCCGGGCCGAGGCGGTCATCTGCTCCATGACCCCGGAGGAGCGCCGGAACCCCGCTATCATCGGTGGGTCCCGGCGCCTGCGGATCGCCCGCGGCTCTGGAGCGACCACGGCCGACGTGAACGTCCTGCTGAAGGAGTTCCAGGCGGCTAGGAAGATGATGCAGTCGATGATGGGCGGGAAGCGGATGCCCCGGATCCCGGGGATGCCGAAGATGCCCGGGATGGGGTAGGAGCAGGTATGGCGACCAGGATCAGGCTCCGCCGGATGGGCGCGAACAAGCGCCCGTTTTACCGCGTGGTGGTGGCCGACCAGCGGAGCCCACGCGACGGCCGGTTCATCGAGATCATCGGGAAGTACCATCCGATGGACGAGCCGTCGGTGATCGAGATCGACGAGGCGAAGGCCCTCGACTGGCTCCGCAAGGGCGCGCAACCGAGCCAGACCGTCCAGGTGCTTCTGTCGAAGGCCGGCATCTGGGACAAGTTCCAGGCCGAGAAGAAGGAGAGCAAGGCGGCTTCGTGAAGGAGCTCCTCGAGTACATCGCGAGGGAGCTCGTCGAGAACCCGGACGCCGTCGAGGTCACCGAGGTCCACGACGACCGTGGGGTTCTCCTCCAGCTCAGGGTCGATCCCGAGGACATGGGCAAGGTCATCGGCAAGGGCGGGCGAACCGCCCGAGCCATCCGTCAAGTGGTCAAGGCGGCCGCTCTGCGGGAAGGCACCCACGCGGCCGTCGAGATCGTGGACTGACGTGCGCGAGCCGACCGTTGCGGTCGGCCGCATCGGCCGCGCCCACGGCATCAAGGGCGAGGTCGCCGTGCTGGTGCTGTCCGAGGTCGAAGGCCGTTTCGCCGACGGCGCGGCGGTGTATCTCGAGGACGGGCGGGTCCTCACCGTCGAGTCGGCGCGGCCGCACCGGGGCGGGCTGATCGTGAAGTTCCGCGAGGTTGGCCACCGGAACCAGGCCGAGCAGCTGTCCCGTAGGGTGCTGGTGGTGCCCGAGTCGATGTCGCCCGAGCTCCCCGAAGGCTCGTGGTGGGACCATCGGGTCGTTGGGTGCGAGGTTGCGACGGAATCGGGCCGGTCCCTCGGAACGCTTCGAGAGGTCATCCACACTCAGGCGAACGACGTGTGGAACGCGGTCGCGGAGGGTGGCGAGACGCTGATCCCGGCCCTGAAGGACGTGATCGTCTCGGTGGACGTCGCCGGCAGGCGCATCGTGGTCCGCGAGATCCCCGGCCTCACGGCTCCTGAAAGCTGAGACCGCGGCCTGAGCCCCGCTGCTAGCCTGCGCTCATGCGGATCGACGTCTTCACCATCTTTCCCGGCATCTTCGAGAGCCCGCTCCGAGAGAGCCTGCTGGGCAAGGCTATCGACGCCGGCATCCTCGACGTGCGGGTCCACGACATCCGCGACTTCACCGCCAACAGGCACCGGCAGGTCGACGATGAGCCATACGGCGGCGGGCCGGGCATGGTGATGAAGCCCGAGCCGGTCTTCGGGGCGGTCGAGTCACTCGGCGAGGGATCGAAGCGCGTGATCCTGTTGTCGCCGGCGGGGCGTCGGTTGGACCAGGCCCTTGTTCGGGAGCTGTCGCTGGAGTCGTGGCTGGTCCTTATCTGCGGCCGGTACGAGGGCGTCGACGAACGCGTCGTGGAGGGACTCCCGGCCGAGGAGGTCTCGATCGGCGACTACGTGCTCTCGGGCGGGGAGATGCCGGCGCTCGCGTTGATCGACGCGGTGACTCGTCTCGTGCCGGGCGTGGTGGGGAAGGAGGAATCGCTCGATCGGGAATCGTTCGAGGAAGAGATCCTGGACCATCCTCACTACACGCG
>JBOGVI010000381.1:0-2070 GCA_050692695.1 Actinomycetota bacterium | reverse complement strand
GTCGAGACCCGGATCGCGCGGTCGGCCGACGAGCGGGCGGCGGCCTACGACGTGGTCCGGCGCGAGGTGGAGGCGGGGCGCCAGGCTTTCGTGGTGTGTGCGGCCATCGACGAGGCGAACCGGTCCGAGGTCCGGGCGGCCGAGCAGGAGGCGGCGCGACTCGCCACCGAGGTGTTCCCGGACCTCTCGGTTCAGGTGCTCCACGGACGGATGCGACCGGCGGAGAAGGAGCGGGTCATGGACGAGTTCCGGGCCGGCAAGCATCACCTGCTGATCTCGACCACAGTCGTCGAGGTCGGCGTGGACGTCCCGAACGCGACCGTGATGCTGGTTGAAAACGCCGAGCGGTTCGGCCTCGCGCAGCTGCACCAGCTCCGAGGGCGGATCGGCAGAGGTGAGCACCGTTCCTATTGCTTCCTGTTCGACGAGAGCAAGGAGGAGAACGAGGAAGCCCGGGGCCGTCTCCACGCCATGGCCCGGTCCACGGACGGGTTCGAGCTGGCCGACGAGGACCTCCGGCTCCGGGGCGAGGGCACGCTGTTCGACGTGCGGCAGTCGGGGATGCCGGACCTGAAGCTGGCCCGGCTGGCCGAGGACCTCGATCTGGTGAAGCGGGCCCGGGCCCGGGCGTTCGCCGTGATCGATAGCGACTCCCGGCTGGAGCGGTACCCATCGCTCCTGGCCGAGCTCCGGAGCCGGTTCGAGCGGAGCATCGACTGGCTGTTCCACTCGTAGGCGAGACGGCGGGGCTGCGGGTCCGCAGCCCCACCGTCCCGAGCCGCGCCGTTCAGACCCGGATGGTGCGCGGCGGCTCGACCTTGTGGATCACTCGGAGCTCCTGCTCCTGGGCGGCCAGCCGCCGGATCCGGGTCTCCAGCAAGTACCTCACGCGTAGCAGGACCTCGTTCAAGCTGAAGGGTTTGGTCACGAAGTCGTCCACCCCCGCCGCGAGGGCTCGCCGCTTGACGTCGCCGCTGACGTCGGCGGTGATGATCATGGTGGGAACGTGCGGCACGGGCGACACGCGCGGCTTCAGTTCTTCCAAGACCTCGAACCCGTCCAGATAGGGCATCAACACGTCGAGCAGCAGTAGGTCGGGTCGGAACGTCTCGACGAGCGGCAGGGCCTGCCGAGGATCGGTCGTGCTCACCACGTTGGTATAGCCGTCCTGACGGAGCATACGCTCCAACAGAAGGACGACCGACTCCTCATCGTCCACGATGAGGATACGAGCCTCCGTCACCGTCGAACCGGCGTTCATCACGCTCCTCCTTGGTCCGGATGTTCCGTGCCTGGCATGAACGTCGAGTGGCGCGGTCAAGGCCCCGTTCGGGAATGGTCAAGATCGGGTCAAGATCCGGAGAGGGCTCCCAGATCGTGCCCGGCTACAGTCTCTAGCCGTGCGTGTGATCGGTGGTTCGGCCAAGGGCGTTCGGCTGGCCCCCGTGCCCCGGGGGGTCAGGCCCGTCTCCGACATGGCTCGGGAGGGACTGTTCTCCAGCATCGCCGCCGGCGTCGCCGGGGCGAGCGTCCTCGACCTGTACGCCGGGACCGGGGCGCTCGGCATCGAGGCCCTGTCCCGAGGCGCGGACCGAGCCGTGCTGGTGGAGGCGAGCCGCCTCGCCCTTCGGACCATCGGGGTGAACCTGGAGCGGACCGGCCTCGCTGGCCGGGCAACCGTGGTGGCCTCCGACGTCCCTACGTTTCTCCGAAGAAATAGCAAACGGGGCGCGCCGTTCGACCTCGTCCTGGCGGATCCGCCGTACGAAGCGGCCGGGCCGGAAGTGGATCGGGTGCTCGCCCGGCTCGCCTCGGGTTGGCTGGCCGAACCAGGCTGGATCGTGGCCCTGACCCGCAGGATCAGGAGTTCCACCCCTGTCATTCCGGTAGACTGGCCGGTCGCGAGGCGCCTGGAGTACGGCGACACCCTCGTTCTGGTCTACCTGGAGGTCTGAGTTGGGCCTGACCGCCCTGTGTCCGGGGACGTTCGACCCCGTGACGAACGGTCACCTCGACATCATCGAACGGGCGGGACAGCACTTCGACACGGTCGTGGTCGCGGTGCTGGAC
>JBOGVI010000380.1:0-2089 GCA_050692695.1 Actinomycetota bacterium | reverse complement strand
ATCACGTCCTCCAGCCGGCGCACGTAGACGACGACGTCGGTGAGTCCGTTCCGCCAGCCAGGGAGGGTGACGATGGGGTAGCCGACAAGTTGGCCCGGCCCGTGGTAGGTGACGTCGCCGCCACGGTCGGCCTCGACCAGCTCCGCGCCGACGCTGGCCGGCGGCACAAGCATGTGTTCCGCCTTGGCCTGGCGCCCGAGGGTGTACACGTGGGGGTGCTCGAGGAGCAGCAGGTAGTCGTCGCCGGCACGGGCGTGCAGGGCGCGCTGGAGGGCGAGGGCCTCCCGGTAGGGGACCCGCCCCAGCCAGCGGGCGCGTAGCGGCGTCCTGCCCACAGGCGGACGATGGCCGGGATCCACTGCTCCAGACAAGGCGCCCGTCCCGCACAGTGGGTCTCCGAAGACGTTTGCCTCCGGCGGGTCCCGTTGAACGGGACACCGTGCTGGGCGCCTGCGGGTGAGCCGGTCAGGATGGCGAGGGCCCCCTGACCCCCATTCGCCCCGCGAGAAAGCCTCATCGATGATGGTCGAGAAGTCGATCGATCTCACCGCCACTGGTCCCACCATCGAGGATGCCGTTGCCGAGGCCGTGGGGCGCGCCAACCTCACGCTGGAGGGAATCTCCTCGTTCGAGGTGGAACGGGTGGAAGGGACGGTTGAGGGGGGCCGCCTCACCTACCGGGTGCTGGTGCGCGTGTCCTTCACCCTCAAAGAGCAGTTCCACGGGTAAGGGGCTCATGGCAGAGACGATCGGGACCGCATTCCGGCGTCTCGAACCCGCACCGGGCATCTTCCGCCTCGTCCTGCCGCTGCCCGTGCACGGTGTGAAGAGCGTGAACACGTACCTGCTCCGTGACGAGTCCGGATCGGTGCTGGTGGACTGCGGTGCCTCCCTTCCGGAGGCGGCAGGGGGCCACGGCCTCAAGGACCTCACCGCCGCGCTCGAGGCGTGTGGAGCCTCTCTCGACGAGATCCGTGCCTTGCTCGTGACTCACCCTCACATCGACCACTACGGCATGGCCTGCCTGCTCGTCAACACAACGGGCGCCGAGGTGTGGATGCACCCGGCCGGTCACCTCGACTTCCTCGCCTACGCCGACCCCGAGGGCGAGCGGGCCCGGCTCCGGCGCGTGCTCACCGAACACGGGGTGGAGGCGGCCGACATCGAGACCCTGGCCGACGTCATCATCCTCGACTGGGCCCCCTACCTCTCCGGGGTGGTGGAGGGGACCCGCCATCTCTGGGGCGGTGAATGCCTCCGGATCGGGGTCCGGGAGTGGGAGGTCCTCTTCACTCCCGGACACTCCCGGGCGCACCTGTGCCTGTGGTGCGCAGAAGAGCGGATCCTGCTCTCGGGAGATCACCTCCTCCCCGGGATCAGCTCCCCCATCGAATTCCATCACGGCTTTGACGACGACCCGCTCGGCCAGTACCTCGACAGCCTGGAGCACATCGAGGCGCTCGCCCCCCTCCTCGTCCTCCCCGGCCACGGCCGACCCTTCACGGACGGCGCCCGGCGGGCCCGGGCCATCATCGAGTCGAAGGAGCGCCGAATGCAGCGGACCCTGCAGGCCATCGAGGCGGAGGCGCTCACCGTCAAGGAGATCACCGAGCGCGTCTACAACAAGGCGGTTCTCGACTACCAGCTCAAGATGGCGATCGCCGAGGCCCTCGCCCATCTGGCCTGCCTGCGGAAGCGACGGGAGGTCGTGCGCTCCAGGCGGGCGGACGGGGCCGTCATCTTCAAGAAGAAGGACCGGACAATGTCAGCCGGCGACGCCGATTCGCGAACACGGTGACGGGGGTCCCACTCAACGGGACGTCGCCTTTGACCCCTTCGGGTGTTTCAGCACATCGTCTCCGGCGTGGCCAGCGGGGCGCGGGGAGGTCGCCGCACGCTGGCCCGCAGGCAGTGACGGCCAAGGAGGATCGGGCCCGGGTTTCTGACCGGCGAGGAGGTGTCGTCCAAGTGTTGAAGCGAGACGAGTGGTTGGACCTGGGGCGAAAGCTCGACTGGACCTATCGGTACGTGACCGAGCAGGAGGTCTTCCCCGAGGTCATGTCGGGACACCCGTGGGTGCCTCATGAGG
>JBOGVI010000379.1:0-6325 GCA_050692695.1 Actinomycetota bacterium | reverse complement strand
CCCTCGGTCCCGCGCCACCTTGACCACCCGTTCGAACACCGCCCGATGACCGAGGTGGACGCCGTCGAAGAACCCGACGGTCGCCACGGTGCCGCCGTCGCCGCGCGGCAGCGAATCAAGACCGTGCCGGAGCTCCACGCGGGGCAGCCTATCGGAAGATCTCGGCGTTCCCGCTGGCACGGCTTCGGGCAGCCCGGATCGGGACTCGGGGGCGCGTGCGTCGTTGGTCCGTAACGGCTGTGCTCGCGGCGATCCTGCCGGTCGCGTGCGGCGCCGGGCCTCCGACCGAGGCGACGGCCGAAGGCGACGACGCCATCACGGTCGCGTCGTTCAACTTCCCCGAGAGCGTGCTCCTGGCCGAGATCTTCGCGCAGGCCCTGGAGTCCGCCGGCTTCCGGGTGGAACGCCAGCTCAACCTGGGGACCCGGCTGGTCCAGCCGGGCGCTCCAACGGAGTCTGGTGGAGTTCGTCCCCGAGTATGCGGGCAGTACGCTCGAGTTCGTGGCCGGCGCGGGATCGGCCTCGCCCGACGAACGCACGACCCACCGCGCGCCGGCGCAGGCCCTGGCGGCCCGTGGCATCGCCGTCTTGGCGGCGGCCCCCGCCGAGGATCAGAACGGGTTCGTGGTCACGAGGACCACGGCAGGGCGGTTCGGGCTTCGAACGATCAGCGATCTCCGATCGGTGGCGGAGGAGTTCGTTTTCGGCGGCCCTCCGGAGTGCCCGCAACGGCCGCTGTGTCTTCGGGGGCTATCGTCCACCTACGGCCTGACGTTCGACAGATTCGTCCCTCTCGACGAGAGCGGCCCGCTCACGGCCGCGGCCCTCCGGGAAGGGCAACGTCCAGGTGGCTCTGATGTTCACCACCGATGGCGCGATCGACGCTAATCGCTTCGTGGTGTTGGAGGACGACGGAGACCATGACCTGAACGACGCGCCACACGAGCTTCCTGCGGTCGCGGCCGCCGGGTTCCGGACAGTATGACTTCCGGGCGGGCCTTGGCGCCGTCGTCGCGGTACACGCCGATCAACCTCCCGCCTGGCGCGAACACCGCGTAGGGCCCGGCGATCCCCGCGGGACCGAGGATGCTCCCGTGGCTCGCCACGCGTGCCTCTTCCGCGCCGAGGTCGATGCGCGGCAGGTGTGCGACCGCAGCATCGACGGGGAGCGGTTCGCGCACGTCGTCGGGCCGGACGGCTTCCTCGACCCGGAGCGGGCCGATCGCGGTGCGAACCAGCCGCGTGAGATGGGCGCCGCACCCGAGGACCGAGCCCACGTTCGCCACCAGCGCGCGCACGTACGTCCCGCCCGAGCACGTGACGAGGAAGTCGAAGTCGGGCGGCTCGAACCGCAGCACCTCGAACGCATCGACCCGGATGGGCCGGGGCGGCCCCTCCTCCGGCTCGCCCGTCCTGGCCGCCTCGTACAGCTTCCGGCCGCCCACCTTCACCGCTGAGAACGCCGGCGCTCGCTGCATGGACTGGCCGACGAGGCCCTCCACGGCCCGCTCCAGCTGCTCGCGGGACACGGCGACCTCAGACGTTCGCACCATCCGACCCTTGGCGTCGAGCGTGTCGGTCTCCCACCCCAGCCGGCCGGTGCCCTCGTAGGTCTTGGGGAGGTCGCCGAGGAACCGGAGCAGCCGGGTGGCCGGGCCCACGCCCACGACCAGCAGCCCGGTGGCCATGGGGTCGAGGGTGCCGGCGTGCCCGACTTTCCGGGTCCCCAGGGCTCGGCGGACCATGTCCACGACGTCGTGGGACGTGACCCCGCTCGGCTTGTCAACGAGGAGCAGGCCGTTGAGGCTCACGGCCGCTCGCCAAGGAGGGCCGACTTCAACCTGGTCACCGTCTCGGCCAGGCCGTGCGGGGACGTGTACCCGGCGGCCAGGCGGTGCCCGCCCCCGCCGAAGGTGGAGGCGACGGCCGAGAGGTCGTGGCCGCCCCGCGATCGCAAGCTGACCTTGAACCGGCCGTCCCGCTGCTGCTTGAAGACCGCGGCCACGTCGGTCTCGCGTGCGGTTCGCACCACGTCGATCACGTCGTCGGTCTCGCTCGGATGCACCCCCGCCTCGGACAGGTCGGCTTGGGTCAGGTACGTCCACACCAGGTCGGAGTCGGGCTCGAGCGTCAGCCGGTTCAGCGCCGTTCCGAGCAGCTTCAGATACGCGGCCCCGTTGTCCTCGTACAGTGCCTGGGCCAGTCGGGCGTGGTCGAACGGGTGCTCGCGGAGCTCGGCGGCCACCCGAAGCGTCTCGGGCCGGACCGCCTGGTACTGGAACCGGCCCGTGTCGGTGACGAGCCCCGCATACAGGCACATCGCCGCCTCGGCCGGGAGCTCCCCGCCCATGGTCCGGACCAGCCGGTACACCATCTCACAGGTCGATGAGGCCGCCGGGTCGACCAGGGCGATCGTGCCGAGGCCGTCGTTGCCGAGGTGGTGGTCGATCCAGATCAACTCTCCGGCCTTCGTCGCGTTCGCCGCGAGCGAGCCCAACCGGTTCATGGACGCCGCGTCGCACGTCACCATGACGGCCGGCTTCTTGGGGAACTCCTTCGGCTGGACCAACGCCTCCCTCCCCGGCAATCCCTCGGCCCACCGCGGCAGGTCGAACGGTTCGTTGCCGAACGAGCACACGGTCTCGATGCCCCGGGAGCGAAGGTAGATCGAGAGACCCAGCATCGACCCGAGCGCGTCGGTGTCGGGGTTCACGTGGCAGGCCATCGCGACCTTCGTCGTTCCCGCCAGGAGCTCCGCCGCGCGCGCCAGCTCGCCGCTCACCGTTCCCCTTCGTGCAGCTCGCGGAGCAGCCGTTCGATGCGGTCCGCGGCCTCGCTCGACTCATCCTCCTCGAACACCAAGTCCGGGAGGGTCTTCAGCCGGACCTGGTGCCCGATGACCCGGCGGAGGTGGGACCGGGCCGAGCGGAGCCCGGCAGCCGTGGCTTTCCGCTCCTTCTCGTCCCCCATCGCCGTGTAGAACACGCGGGCATGCCTGAGGTCCGGGGTGACCTTCACGTGGATGACCGTAACGAACCCGATCCGTGGATCCTTCAGCCTGGGGATCTCCTCAGCCAGAATCTCCCGAAACTCTTCCGAGACCCTGCTGGGCCGTGTCCCATCAGTCATCGGGATAGTGCAACGTGAGCTCGGCGTCGATCACCTCGACCTCCACCCACCGGTCGACGAACTTCTCGATTTCGTGCATGACCCGCTTGGCGTGGTAGGCCTCGCCCGCCACCACCGACACCGCGATCGCGGTGCGCTGCCACAGGTCGTGGTGGTCCACCTCGGCCACCGAGACGTTGAACTTCGCCCGGATGCCGCTGGTGAGCGTCTTGACCACGTGCCGTTTCTCCTTGAGCGACCCACACCGGGGGATGCGGAGATCGAACCGTTCCAGCGCAACGAGCATCAGGCCCTCCGCACGCGAAGCGTCTACAGCTGGCGGGCGACCTCACGCACCTCGTAGGCCTCGATGATGTCGCCTTCCTTGACGTCCTGGAAGTTCTCGATCCCGATGCCGCACTCGAACCCTTCGGCCACCTCCCGGACGTCGTCCTTGAACCTCCGCAGCGACCCCACCCGTCCCTCGTAAGCCACCACGCCGTCCCTCACCACCCGGGCCCGGGCGTTGCGCGCGATCGTGCCGGACAGCACGTAGCACCCGGCCACGACGCCTTGCCGTGGGATCCGGAACAAGGCGCGGACCTCGGCCCGGCCCAGCTGGATCTCCTGCTCCTCGGGCTTCAGCATCCCGGCCAAAGCGCTTCGGACGTCGTCGATAGCCTCGTAGATGACCCGGTACAGACGGACGTCGACCCCCTCGCGCTCCGCGAGGTCCCGGGCGTTCGCGTCTGGCCGGACGTTGAACCCGACGACGATCGCGCTCGATGCCACGGCCAGCTGGATGTCGCTCTCGGTGATGGCACCGACCGCCCCGTGGACGATGTTGACCCGAACCTCGTCCTGGGGAAGCTTCAGGAACGCGTCGGTGACGGCGCCAAGCGAGCCCTGGACGTCGGCCTTGACGATCAGGTTCAGCTCCGGCGCCTCGGCCTCTCGGGCCTGGGCCATGAGCTCCTGGAGGGTGGGCGGCCGGGTGGCGACAAGCTCCGCCGCTCGCACCTTGGCCTCGCGCTCCTGGGCGACGTGACGGGCCTCGCGCTCATCCTCGACTTCTCGGAAGTCGTCGCCGGCGTTCGGCACCGCGGACCACCCCAGGATCTGAACCGGCTTGCTGGGACCCGCTTGCTGCACGGGCTGCCCGTACTCGTCGAGCATCGCCCGGATCTTGGCCCAGGCGGTCCCGGCGACGAGCGCGTCGCCCACGTCGAGCGAGCCCCGCTGCACCAGCACCGTAGCCACGGCTCCCCGGCCCTTGTCCAGGTTGGCCTCGATCACGGTCCCACGGGCCCGGCCCTCCGGGTCGGCCTTCAGCTCTTCGAGGTCGGCGACCAGCAGGATCGTCTCCAGGAGGCTCTCCAGGTTCGTCCGCGCCTTGGCCGACACGTCGACGAACTCGAACGTCCCACCCCACTCCGACGGGACCACGCCGAGCTCGACCATCTGCTGGCGGACCCGCTGGGGGTCGGCCTCGGGCTTGTCGATCTTGTTCACGGCCACGACGATGGGGACCTCAGCCGCCCGGGCATGATCCAGGGCCTCGACGGTTTGCGGCTTCACCCCGTCGTCGGCCGCGACCACCAGTACCGCGATGTCCGTCACCTTGGCTCCTCGGGCCCGCATCGCGGTGAACGCCTCGTGGCCCGGGGTGTCGACGAACGTGATCTCGCGCCCGTCGACGTGCACCTGGTAGGCCCCGATGTGCTGGGTGATGCCGCCGAACTCCTGCGAGACGACGTCGGTCTTGCGGATCGCGTCGAGGAGCAGCGTCTTGCCGTGGTCCACGTGTCCCATCACGGTCACCACCGGCGGCCGGGGCCGCAGCCGGCTCAGGTCGACGGTCTCCTCCTCCACCTCTTCCTCGATGCCCACGATCTCGGGCTCGTAGCCGATCTCGTGGGCCACGAGGGTGATGGCCTGGTCGGAGAGCGACTGGGTGGCGGTCACCATCTCGCCCAGCGAGAACAGGACCTTCACGACGTCCGCGGCCGTCTGGCCGGTCTTCTCCGCGATGTCCTGAGCGGTCGCGCCCCGGACGACCTTCAGCGACGGGAGCTCGGGCGGAGCTACGACCGCCGTGGCCGCGGGGGCGGCGACAGTCGCGGCCTGGGCGGCGACCGAGGGGGCGGCGGACGATGCGGCCATGTCCTCGACCTCGGCCGGGGGCGCCTTCGCGGTCACCGCGGCGCGGGTCCGAGTGGCTGCTTCCGCCGCCCGTGAGGGAGCCGCCGTGCCGGCGGTCTTCGCAACTGCGGCCGCGGCCTTCGTCTTGGGCCTTGGCTTCGTCGGCGCCTCCCGAGCCTCCTTGACTTTGGCCCCGGGAACGGCCTTCCCGCCGGACGCGCGGAGGCGAGGCACCGCCTCGTCGGGGACGGAGGACGACGCCGTACGGCCCTCCATCCCCATCGCCTCGAGCGCGGCGAGCAGGGCCTTGCTCGTCACGCCGAGCTCCTTGGCCAGTTCGTGAACCCTCATTTGACCACTTCCCGCTCGATCGCGATCCTTAGCCTAGCGGCTTCATCCGGGCCCAGGCCGGTACGAAGGGCCCGGGCCAGCGCCCCTCGCCGGAGCGCGGCCTCCAGACACGACGTGTGTCGATGCACGTACGCCCCGCGACCTGGGGCCTTCCCACCAGCGTCCACGCGAACGACGCCGTCGGGGGACCGGACGACGCGCAGGAGCCCTCCCTTGCCGGCCTTCTCGCGGCACCCCACGCACGTCCGCTCCGGCTCGGCACCCGGAGCCATGGCTCAGCCCTCGACCGGCTCCTCGGCGGGCTCGGCCTTCGTGCCGGCCGCCTCGGGGACGGTCGCGACCGACGGGCCGCCGTATGACGCTGCTTCGTCAGGGGCCGCTCCCTCGGGGTCCGCGGATGATGCGGCCACGTCCTGTGCCTCCGATTCGGGCGACCCTTCCACGGGAACCTCTTCGGTCCGAGTGGCTGCTTCCGCCGACCCCGTGGGAGCGGCCTCGGACGTGACCACCGCGGGAGCGCGCTGCTCGTCGAACCGCTGGGTCTCGCTCTTGATGTCGATCCGCCACCCGGTCAGCCGAGCCGCCAGGCGGGCGTTCTGCCCCTCCTTGCCGATCGCGAGCGACAGCTGGTAGTCCGGAACGATGACGAGCGCCGTCTGGGTCGTGGGGTCCGTGATGACCTCCTTCACCTTCGCCGGCTGGAGCGCGTTGGCCACGAACTGCG
>JBOGVI010000378.1:0-1725 GCA_050692695.1 Actinomycetota bacterium | reverse complement strand
GGAACGGATCGACGCCGAGGAGGACGAGCGGTTCGGGCCCGACCGCCGGGGCGACGAGATCCCGGCCGAACTGGCCCGGCGGGAGAGCCGACTGGCCGGTCCTGTCAGAAGGTTTGTGTAAGGGGAGTATCCACCATTCCTGTATCGAGCCGGGCCAGGCTTGATGCAAAAGGAGGATATTCCTGTGACGATGACCGAGGTTGATGGGACGAATGGCGCTCGGGGTTCGGACGCGGGTTCGGGCCGGCCGGCCCGTGGGGAGCCGGTGTTGTCGCCGGAGGCGCTCGACGAGTTGATGGCCAAGGTCGAGGCGAACGGGCTGGAGTTGCTCGGCCCGGACGGGGTCCTGGCGGAACTCACGAAGGTCGTCATCGAGCGGGCCCTCGAGGAGGAACGCACCCATCATCTCGGCTACGAGAAGGGCGACCCGGCCGGGCGCGGGTCGGGGAACTCCCGCAACGGGACGTACCCGAAGACGGTCCTGACCGACATCGGAGCGGTCGATCTCGACGTGCCCCGGGACCGCAACGGGACGTTCGAGCCGCAGCTCGTCCCGACGCACTCGAGCCGCCTCGCCGGCTTCAACGAGCGGATCATCTCGCTCTACGCCGGGGGGATGACCGTCCGGGACATCCGCCGCCACCTGGGCCAGATCTACGGGGTCGAAGTCTCCCCGGACCTCATCAGCCGGGTCACCGACGGGATCGTCGACGAGCTCAACGAGTGGCAGAACCGCCCGCTCGACGCCGTCTACCCGATCTTCTACATCGACGCCCTGGTCATCAAGGTCCGGGATCAGGGCACGGTCCGCAACAAGCCCGCCTACCAGGCCATCGGCGTGGACGTGGAAGGCCGCAAGCACGTGCTCGGTGTCTGGCTGGGCGACGGCGATGAAGGCGCCAAGTTCTGGCTCAACGTCCTGACCGAGATCAAGAACCGGGGCGTCGCCGACGTGCTCATCGTCTGCTGCGACGGCCTCAAAGGCCTCCCCGACGCCATCGAGGCGACCTGGCCCCGGGCGGTCGTCCAGACCTGCGTGATCCACCTCATCCGGGGATCGACCCGCTACTGCTCCTACAGGGACCGCAAGGCCGTCGCCAAGGCGCTGCGGCCGATCTACACGGCCGTCAACGAGGAAGCCGCGGCCGACGTCCTCGACGAGTTCGAACTCACCTGGGGCGAGCGCTACCCCGGGATCGTGCGGCTCTGGCGGGACGCCTGGGAACGGTTCACACCCTTCCTCGCCTTTCCGCCCGGGCTCCGCAAGATCGTCTACACCACGGATGAAAGAATCAAGCGTTCAGCCGCGTGACTCGGGTTTTTCTTCTTTCGGCGGGGACGGGAGGGCGGTCCAGGCCGGCGGAGCCGCCCGTAGGGGAAGCCTTGAGGGCCCGGTCGGTTGCGCTGGGCACAATGGTGGGGCGAGGCCCGGAGGGGCTCGCTGGGCGCGGCTGGCCGGCGGGTCGGCGGGGCTGCCAGCCGCTGACCATGTGCTGATAAGCGGCCTCGGCCTGCTCGAGCACGGCGCGCTCTCGGTCGCGGACGGTCTTGAGGGAGTAGGCGGCGGCGGGTCCGGGGCGTCCTCCACGACGCGACGACTGCCCGGCGCGAAGTTCGAGGGCCCGGGTCTTCTTGGCAATCAGCGAGGGTCGGGCGAACGCGTAGTCGACCCCGTCGTGGACGAGGTGCCAGCAGATAACCAGGAGCTTGCGGGCGGTGGCGACC
>JBOGVI010000377.1:0-8226 GCA_050692695.1 Actinomycetota bacterium | reverse complement strand
TCTGAAAAGCTTGCGATAACGCGAGCGGTCCGACTCATCCGGAGTCCGCTTCCCGTCATTCTCTGTCGCTTCCGCGACCAGGTAGCACGCGCTTTGATCCCCTTGGCAACCGCGTCGTTGGCGTTCTTCGCTCCCGCTTCACATGCTATGCGCTGACGAACTCGAGGCCGAGAGTCCTCAGCGGCCGAGCGTGAGTGGCGCACAAAGCAGTCTCCCGAACCATCGGATGACCGGGTTTCCTTGCCCGCATGGACTTGATCTGGAGCCTCACGACCGCCGGCCTTGGCCGGTCATGTTCGAGGTCGCATAGGAGCGCTTGCTTCGACAAAGTTGACACACCTCCGTCGCTTGGCGGTGCAATTGTACGGATAGAGTTTCGGGGCTTGCCCTCTCGCCCGAACGCCCGCACCTGGCGGTCGAAGAGGCCATTCAGGGCTGCCGTGGCAATCCTGAGGTGGTATTCACCCTGTATCGAGAAGTGGGCATCGGGGATCGCGACCGGGTGGCGGACGATGACGTCGGTGCCGCCTCGATGCGTTGCCGCGCCAGCGAGCGCGAAGGCCGCCGACTCCTTCGGCAACTCTGTGAAGAGGAGTCGCTCTAGCTCCTCGAAGTCGTGGCGAGTGCGCCGCACCGTTGGCATCGGGACTCCACAAGGAGGACCCGGGCCCGGACGGTCAGCTCACGTTTCCGCACCGCCCCGCATGCGCCTGCGGTCCCTGTACTCGCGCCGTTTCGGGTCGGTACGGTGCTCATCGCAAACGCCCTTCCACCGCGCCATCTTCCGGCAGCCCGGCTCAACGCACCGATGGCGGTTTCCACACGCCGTACACCGAGGATAATCCGGGTTCAACGTTCCTCCCCTAACCTGACGCCGATACCGCAAGGCATTAAGGCCCTTGTTGGCAGTGTCGAAGGCCCACTGGCGAGATGATGACTGGATGCCGTCCTGGGCCATCCTCTCTCTGGGCGCCCTAGTAGTCTGGTCGATCCAGAGGGTCATCTCGAAGATGGCCCTCGCGACGCTCTCGACTCCGCAGTTCTACCTCCTATCGGCCATCGTCTCTCTGCCGATCTACCTCCCAGTCCTCGCTTTCGATCTGCCGCCACTATCGGCGGTCCCGGGGGCCATCGGCGTCGCCTGCCTGACGGGACTGACCTTCTGGGTCACCACCGAAGCCATCCGCCGGGGGCCGCTCGGACGTGTCTCCCCAATCACCGGCCTCTCGCCAGCTCTCACCGCCTTCCTCGCCTTGACGATTCTCGGAGAACACGTTGGCGTCGTTCGCACCTTCGGCATCGTCGCGGCGACGGTAGCGGTCGTCCTACTCGGCTATCAGCGGCAGAGCCGACCGGCGGAGGCATCCGAGGCGTCCTGGGAAGCCTTAGCGATCGCTTCCCTCGCCCTCCAAGGTCTGGGGGCGTTCCTTGCGAAGGTCGTTGTGACCCCATCGGGCCCATCGGCCCTCCTCGTCTCTACGGCCTCGATTCAGGTGATAGTCGGGTTCGTCCTTCTTCGTCGGTCGGGCGGGTCTTTTCCCCCGATCCGCACACCGTTGATGCAGTGGACCTTCGTGATCCTGGTCCTGGCCGCCTTCGCGACGACTGGCTATCTCTTCGCCCTCTCCGCCGGACCCGCCGCCGTGATCGTCCCGCTCGTCGCGACGAGTCCGGCCCTCGGTGGACTTCTCGGGGTGGTCGTCCTCAAAGAACGTGCGACGCGGCTTCAGTACGTTGGAATCGCCCTCGGCCTCTTAGGGGCGGCCCTTCTCGCCCTACCGGGATGAAGCGAACACTCGAGCAGAGAGACGGGTCGACAGGTTGTCCGAAACGGGGGTTCGGGGCCTGAAGGGTGCCAGAACTCCGATTCGCCCGTAGCATCTCCCCCTCGTGATCCTGTCGATTCTCTATCTGTTGCTGCGTCGTCTCCTCGGACTGTTGGCCGGATCGGCTCCGAGAGAGGCGTCTACGGACCTCGAGATCGCGGTCCTGCGCCACCAGCTCAAGGTGCTACGCCGGCACGTCCACCGCCCGGCGCTGCGACCGACCTACAGGGCCTTCCTCGCCGCGGCGGCACGCCTCCTGCCCCGGGAGCGCTGGGGATCGTTCCTCGTGACCCCGCAGACGCTCCTTCGCTGGCACCGTGAGCTCGTCCGGCGGAAATGGACCTACCGTTCGAGGAGACCGGGACGTCCCTCGATCGACCAAGACGTTCGCGACCTCGTGCTTCGCCTGGCCCGGGAGAACCCGAGGTGGGGCTACGTCCGGATCCAGGGAGAGCTCCGGAAAATCGGCGTGCGCATCGGTGCGAGCACCGTTAGGAGGGTGCTCGGATCCCACGGCCTGAGCCCGGCGCCCCGGCACTCGGGACCGAGCTGGTCGGAGTTCCTGCGGGCCCAGGCAAACGGCATCTTGGCCTCTGACTTCTTCACTGTGGAGACCATCACCCTGAGGACCCTCTACGTGCTGTTCCTCATCGAGCTTTCCACCAGGTGGGTCCACCTGGGTGGGGTCACGGCGAACCCCGACTCAGCCTGGGTCGCGCAGCAGGCACGGAACCTTGCGGTGGGGGAGCGCCTAGGAAACGTCAGGCTCCTCATCCGCGACCGGGACTCGAGGTACTCCGGTCCCTTCGAGGAGGTGTTCCGCACGGAGGGCGCCCGGGTGATCCGCACGCCGATCCGGGCGCCGCAAGCCAACGCCTTCGCCGAGCGATGGGTTCGCACGGTCCGCACCGAGTGCCTGGACTGGACGCTCGTGCTTGGCCGAAGGCATCTCGAGCGGATCCTCCGTACCTACGTCGCGCACTACAACCGCGGAAGACCGCATCGTGGGCTCGACCTCGGAACGCCCGAGCGGCACGAGCCTGCCGACGAGTTCCGCAGACGGCCGATCGCGGTGCGACGCCGGGACGTGCTGCCCGGACTCATTCACGAGTACGAGGCCGCGTGACCGATCAGAGTTTTGGCACCGTTCACGCTCGCGTACGGCCCGATCAGGACCTCCACCGCGTCCGCGTCGAGCAGCCGCTCCGCGTTCGCCGCGGCCCTGGCGGGCGAGCTCGCGTCGTCGTAGTACACGAGCCTGACGGGAGCCCTCGCCCCGGCCCCGTGCACCCTGAGACTCTCGCCGGCGTTCACGGCCTCGACCCAGGCCCGCAGACCCGCGAGTACCTGTCGGCCCTGCAGGGCGTACCTGCCGGACGCGGACACGCTCGCGCCGAACTTGATGCCACCAGTCACCGCTCGCTTCGGGTTCGGTCGCGATTATCGTTCTTCCCGAGTCTGTCAGTATTGCGTTCGAGGAGCGCCGAGATGCCGTTCCGGGCTACCGTCGGTGTGACCGAAGGAGGTGTTCTCAGGACCAAGAAATGAAGTCAAGCCAGTCGGTCGCCCCCGGTCGCATCACTTCCTGAAGGCGCAGAGGTGTGTTCGTGCTCGGACTACGGATCACCTCAATGTCGACAGGAGCTCGTCCCCGTTCGGAACGAACACCGCCGCGATGCTGCGGCGGAGCGTGTGGGTGCCGAGAATACGATTCGCGCTGCCCCCCATGCCGCCGACCAGCGGTAGCGCGGCGGCTCGGGCAAGATGCGGGCATGGTGATGTCCTTCTTCTACTGGGCGCTGCGTCGACTCCTCGAGCTGGTCGTAGCGCGAGGACGGGGCGACAGCGCGAAGGAGATCGAGCTGCTGGTCCTGCGCCACGAGCTCGCCGTGCTCCGTCGCCAGGTTCCCCGGCCGCGGTACCGGCCGGCGGATCGGGCCCTGAAGGGTGCACTTATTGAGATCCGTCCGCTGACCTGGTCTCTTTCGAGACGGGCGGCCAACTCCTGAGGTGGGGGGGAGTCCCCCTGCGGGGTGACGAGTGGCCCGACTCGGCCGACTCCGATTGAGGACTCCAGGGTCCAAGCCTGAGCGCCTTCCGCTCAACTTCGAAGGGCCAGCTTCCGTGTGTTAGCGGTCCGGGCACCCGGCAGCTTCCACGGACAGGTGGGGGCCCTGCTTCTGAGCCTGGTCCAAATGCCCTGCTCACGAGCGTGAACCGAATAAATGCACCCCACAGCTTCGACTGGAACCCGGTGTGGTCGCCCGACGGGCGGTGGATCGTCTTCCAGAGCGACCGCGACGGGGAGAGCGAGCTCTACGTGGTGGCCCCCGACGGGACCGGGGACAGGCGGCTCACGGACCTTCCCACGAACGACGTGGGCGGGTACTCCCCGACGTGGTCCCCGGACGGATCGACCATCGTGGTCGAGGTTTACGACCACGGGAACGCGAACCTCTACCTCGTCGGCGTCGACGACGGCCGAACGGTGCAACTCACCGACGATCCGGGTGACGAGAACTCGCCGGTCTGGTCTCCCGACGGCGAATGGGTCGCCTACAACGGCAGCCCGGTCCCCTCCAGCGAGGGCGACAACACGGGGACGTTCGACGTCTACATCGTTCGACCGGACGGGACCGACCGGACGCGGCTGACGGAGGGCGCCGGCGTGTCCACGGGTGGCCTCGCGTGGCAGGCGGTGAGCGGGCCGAGCGAGAGCCCGACAGAGGGCGCTCCATCACCCACCCCGTCGCCGAGTTACCTCGCCCTCGGCGATCGCTGGGCTCCGCCCACCTACCCGGAGGGCGACCGCGTGGTGATGCCGGTGACCTTCCCCGACGGGACGACCGCCGAGCTCGTCTACCCGCCGGAGCTTGGGCTCGAGAAGCTGAGCGTGTATCCCGACACGTATGCCGACGGTGGCCGCAGCGGCTGTGGATGGTCGGTGAGCGCCACCCGATACGACCCCCTCGTCGGGTGGATCAGCGGGGACGCGCCGTTGGCCGAACACGTGAGACGGGACGGAACCACGGTCGCCCTGTGGAAAGGAACCCGCGACCACCAGCCCAACAACTTCCTCGTGTACCGGTTCGGCTCCTGGAGCGTTCTCGTGCCTTGTCTGTGGGACGGTGGCATCGACCAGGAGGCGCTTGCGATGTGGGCGGAGCATCTGTCCGGTCACGAGGCTCCGGACGGACTGCTTGTGCTCGACGCAAGCCCACCACTTCGCGTGCACCCCTTCAGCGACAGGAACGGGCCCACGATCCGGGTCTCCGGGGACGATGTCGTGATCGATATCACCATTGGCCCGGAGGCGTGTGGCGGGGATGTCGACGATCGCGGCGTCGGTGACGGCGTGGTGCAGTGGTGCATCCAGCCCGACGGCGGCATTTGGCTGTACGCGAACGGGTTCAGCCCCCAAGGCAAAGACCTCCTGCAGGGGGTGGTCGAAGACCTTGAGCTTCGCCGCGTTCAGACCATGGCGTAACAGCTCTCGGCCAGCTCGGCGGCCCCACGATGTCGGGACACCACCGCCCCGTGACGCCAGACCAAGCGGTCGGGCCTCCAAGGAAGTGTCCGGGAACCCCTCAGCCCCGTCGCAGTCCTCGCCACGAAAGGGATCCGAGAAAGGCGAGGCTGCCGCCTGCGCGTACGGGTACAGCCCGGCGTGGTGCTCGGTCGCGAAGCACCCCACAGCCAGCAGGACCGAGGCGCCGAGCGGCCGCCAGGGAGGCTGAAACCCCCAACGTGCTCGGGTGGCCTGCCGTCATTTCTGGGGGGCAAGTGTAGGGTCCCCTCCCGATGGGACGTGTTCGAGGGCGGGACCGGGCTCGTTAGAGGGGGATGTGCGTGACCGGATGAGGCTGCTCGTGATCGGCGGAACGCACTTCGTCGGGCGGCATGCGGTCGAGCAGGCCGTCGAACGCGGCCACGAGGTCACGGTGTTCCACCGCGGCCGGTCGGAGCCTGGTGACGGCTTCCCCGACGTCGAGCACGTGCACGGCGATCGCGACGGTGGCCTTTTGGCCTTGAAGGGTCGCACCTGGGATGCCGCGCTCGACACGTGCGGCTACGTGCCCCGCCTCGTGCGCGAGTCGGCGCGGCTGCCGGGGATCGCGGCCGGCAACTACACGTTCGTGTCCTCGCTCTCGGTCTACCCCGACGACGTTGATCAAGGCGCCACGGAGGCAACGCCAGGCTATGGCCCGCCATTCCCCGACACCGAGGAGATCACCGGCGAGAGCTACGGCCCTTTGAAGGTCGCGTGCGAGCTAGAGGTGCAGGGCGCCTTCCCCGGGAGGGCCCTCATCGTGCGTCCCGGGTTCATCGTCGGGCCGTACGATCGGATCGATCGGTTCCCGTACTGGGTGCGGCGGGCCGCCATGGGCGGGGAGATGCTCGCGCCGGAGCCGGCGGACCTTCGCGTGCAGCTCGTGGACGTGCGGGACTTGGCGGCGTTCGTGGTCGACCACGCCGAAGCCGGCACCGGCGACGTGTTCAACGTGACGGGCCCGGAGGGCGTCCTCACGATGCGCGAGCTACTCGAAGCCTGCGTGGCCGCTGGGGATGCGGACACCGAGACGATCTGGGTCGGCCAGGCCTTCCTCCGCGAACGCGGCCTTCACGAGCGCGGCGAGCACGGTTGGGAGCAGCTGCCGTACTGGTACCCGGAGGCGGAGGGGTTCTCCGCGTTCGACGTGTCAAAGGCGCTCGGCGCAGGGCTCCGGTTCCGCCCCCTCGCCGAGACGATCGCCGACACGCTCGCCTGGGACCGCACGCGCGAACAGACCTGGCCGATGGGCGCCGGCATCACGCCCGAAGCCGAACGCGCGCTTCTCGATGCGTGGCGCGAACGCGAGTGATCACGCCACGGCCGCGGATGCTGGCGCCCAGGGTCAGCACGCGGCTCCTCCGGAGGAGGCGGTCCGACCCACCTTGCGCCCAAGCACCTTCGGCTGGTGGCGAAGAAGGAAGATCTCGAGGTCCTTCGCCTGCTCGTCCGATCCCAGGGAAACGCCGGCGTCAGCAGCCGAACATCGCCTCCGCGCCGCGACGAGCTGCGCCCAAGAGCCGGTCGCGGCGCACGTGCGGGTAGAACCCTTGGGTGGTTGCGGGCGAGGAGATGCCCGAGGAGCTCGGCGACAGACTGGACGACGACGCTGCGTCGGGCGATCGAGGGCTTACGTGTGTGCCGCAGGCCGTGGGTGTGAGGTGGGAGTCGCGCCTGGGGGACGAGGAGATCGAACCTTGCCGACACCGCGTCGGGGGACCACCTCTTGTTTCCGGCCGGAGTCAGTCTCGGTCGCAGACGGCGCCCTCACCGCAGATTGCGAGTGCCACGAGGACGAACTCCTCACGCGCCAGCCTCTTCGGAATCAGACGAGCGACGGCTCGGCGGGAAGCAGGCTCCACGTCCAGACTTAGGTCACCTTGGCGTGCTTCCGCGTGAGCATCGACTCGCCACCCGAGGGCCTGGATCTCCTGGAGATACGCGGCTACGCTGCCCTCGGAACTCGAGTTGGCTGAAAGAACGTAGAGCCTGCTTCCGCATCCGCCGCTGCCACAGTCCAGCTCTTGCCACCTGATCACCCACCCGGGTGGAAGCGGCAACGCGCGGGCGGGAGGCGTGTCGTAGTGCCACTCGTCACAGAAGTCGTTCGAGATGAAGTTGTATGAACCGCAGATGGCGCTGGAGACGGCGCGCGCGGCGAGCCATCCTCCAACACCGAGGACGACCACGATTGCGACCAGTAGGGCAGCGGTTAGAGACAATCCAACACGGAGGCGCCTCCGCTCTCGCCCAGCCTGTCCCACTACACTCACGAAAGGATTTTCGCCCCGCGCGACCTCGACGCCAACCAGGCGGGCTCTCGCCTCGGGCTTCTGGCGGATCAGGAAAACCCTCGCATCACATCCAGATCCACACCACCCGCGATCCCATCGACTTTGGCGTAGCCATGCAGTTGCCAGATGAACCATCCGTCGGAATCCGGTCGGAGAATGAACCGGCGAATCCAGAGCGGGCGGTCAAGCTGCTGGCGCACCGGATACACGCGCTCGAAGTCATCCCCGACGTAGAGGACGACCTCCCGTCCCCAGGCTCCCTCGACCAGCTGTAGGAAATCATCGAGCAGGCCGTTGACCTCCGCCGCGCTTGGCCGAGCGCCGCAATTTCCGGCCAGCTCGAGGTCGACGGCGGGCGGGAGCGCATCGCCATCGGGGGGAGCGGTGTCGAGGAAATGGCGAGCCTGATCGGCGCCGGGCGTGCACAGGGTGAAGAAGTGGTATGCCCCCCGATCCAGTCCGGCCTCGCTAGCGCCACGCCAGTTCCGGTCGAAGCGCTCGTCGATGAAGTCACCGCCCTCGGTGGCCTTGACGTAGGCGAACGTGATGCCGTCCC